>CAZFME010000042.1:0-17132 GCA_964520055.1 uncultured Clostridia bacterium | reverse complement strand
GCATTTTCCAAACCTACTGACAGTCTGATGAGACCATCTGTTATACCGGTCTGTAACCTTTCTTCTCTAGCTACACTGGCATGGGTCATGCTGGCAGGATGCTCAATCAACGAATCTATATCTCCAAGGCTTACACCTATAGAGTAGATTTCAAGGTTATTCAGCAGCTGTTCCCCTGCCTCGTAAGAAGACTTGCCCTTAATTCCATCTTTTAATTCAAAGGATATCATACCACCATATAAACCGTTGTAATTTGTCTTGGCTATTTCGTGACCTTTATGGGATTCAAGGCCAGGGTAGTATACTTTTTCTATATATGGATGGGTTTCTAAGAATTTTGCTATCTTTATGGCATTGTGACTGTGCTGGCGAATTCTTAACGGTAATGTCTTAAGGCCTCTTAATACAAGCCAGGAGTTAAATGGGCTTGGTGGATTTCCACAGAGTTTTGTAACTCCAAGGTCCTTAATGTTTTTAATTAGCTCTGCAGAACCTATAACGGCACCGCCTATAACATCACCATGACCATTGAGGTATTTGGTTACGCTATGTATCACTAAGTCCGCACCAAGTTTAAGTGGCTGAAGAATTGGGGGCGGTAAAAATGTATTGTCTACTACTACTAGTATATTATGCTCATGAGCAATTTTGGCGCAAGCAGCAATGTCAGTCACTTTTAGCGTAGGATTTGCTAGGGATTCAAAATATAACATTTTTGTGTTTTGTTTGATTGCTTTTTTGACTTTTTCAGGTTCCGTGGTGTCTACAAAGGTCACGTCAATTTCCATGTTCGGCATGTTTTGATGCATTACTACTGATGTACCACCATAAACCGTATCATCACATATTATATGATCTCCAGTCTTTAAAAGGCCGACGATAGTGGCACCGATAGCACCCATGCCGGAAGATGTGCAAATACATGCTTCTCCATCTTCAATGGCAGCTATCTTTGCTTCTAGTTGTTGTGTAGTTGGGTTTCCCGAACGGGAATATACGCACCCTGAAACTTTGCCACTAAATCTGTCTGCACAAGCATCTACGGTATCAAATACGAAGGTAGATGTTTGGTATATTGGAGTTGAGAGAGCTCCATGTTCAGCATCCACTTTCTGACCTGCGTGTATAACTCTGGTATCAAATCCGACTTTACTATAATCTTTAATACTCATTGTAGTAACCTCCTGATTTCTTAATTTTTTAAGATTCTAACCTAAATTGAAATATTCTAGAGTTTTATCTTACAAATTATTGTGCTAATTCAGCGGATTTCTGATTTTTTGCCCCCATTCCTTCATAGCCTATTATGATGGATATAATTCCTGCAACGGCTAATAACCATTGGTAATGTAAACCTTTTATTATCACAATAGGTGATACTCCTGCAATGGCACTCTCAGACATTTACAATTAAAGGCATTTAAAGCTTTGCTAAGTTATAATAAAAAAACACTAAAATCCTTTTGTGCAGTTAAATTATATCAATTTATGATATCAAAAACAAGATTATTGAAAAATGAGGCTAGAGTAAAATTATGGTATGGTATGCAATGCAGTCAAAAAAAGTATAAAAAAAAAGATAATATATGTAAAAACTGCTTATGAACTTACTCTTTAGCAATTAAAAAATTGATTTTTCATTTTATAATAGTAATTTAAAAAATCATAAGAGAATTACTATAATGGCGTGCTGTACTTAGAATATCTTAAGCTAATTTAGCTAAGAAAATCGGCATTTCATCCGGAAATGTAAGTGATTGGGAAAGGGGAATGGCAAAACTAGCTTTGAGCAGATTTTTCAATAAAGCTACTGATTGGCTGATAACCGGAAAAGACCCTCTGCTTAAGTAGCGCATATCCTGATGGAATTGTTTGTTCTTTCAAGACAAGATATTGAAATGTTATCTCTTTCAGATATTGAAAGTTTTATTTTAAAGAAATTTCGTAAACTTGCCGAAAAAGAGCAATGTGAATTAAAAAAACTGCCCTAATGTTTTACTGCAAAAACTGACGTCCGACGCTATTTTCAGTCTTAGTTAATAAAATACTCATCCAAATCCTTTAAATTTTATTTGCCCTGGAACAGAGAGTATATTGCAGTAATCGGGGATTTCAATATCCAATCCCGCAACATTACCTTTTCTCCCATATGCTGGCTACCAATACAGTCATATCGTCCCTGATACTATTTTTTTCTTTTGCTTTCTTTAGGATTCTTTCGGCCATTTCTTGTGGATTGGCTGTTCTTGTTTCAAATAAAAATCTACGGAGCATTTCTTCACCGTTTTCGCCTTTTGAAAAAGCATCCATTACTCCATCAGTTACCATTATCACCATATCGCCGGATCGCACTGTTTTCTCAGTAACCTTGGGTGATATTTCATCTATTATACCTACAGGTAGACTGCCACCTTTAATCATCTCTATCTTACTACCACGTTTTATAAATCCTGCCGGTGCACCGGCCTTTATAAATTTTACCTTTCCGCTAGTTGTATCAATTAAAGCAGTATCTATAGTAGAAAAACCTTCATCGAGGTTGGTGGCAATCATGGCTAAATTGACCACTTTTAATGCAGTTTCTTGATTGTATCCCGCTTCCAGCAGCTGTTCTAATAAAGTTAACGTTTTTTCGCTATGTTCAGCAGCGTTTTTGCCCACACCCATACCATCACACAAAGCCAACATATATCTTCCTTCCTTAAATTCCATAAAGGAAAACCCATCTCCGGAGACATTCTGACCTTGCTTGGCTACTCCGGCTGCTCCTACAGACACCTCCAGTATCCCTTCAGATGTGATTTTTAACCGGCACTTGGGATTTCCACTCTTTAAGGGGCAATCGATGACTTTTGTGCTTATCTTCCTGCCCAGCACATCAGATGCAGCCAGGGGAATAAGCATTTCGCATTGTTTGTCATTTATACACGGAGATTTCACTATATTTATATAAAACCTACGGTTATTGTATTCGCTATTTATTCGTTCTACATCCACACCCAGCTGTGAAAGCCTTTCCGAAAGTTCCCCGTCAATATTTCTGTCATAGGGTTCTTCCCATACACCTTCAGCCAGTGCCTTCACCATCTCTGCAGCTTTCACAAAATGGCCCCATATCAGTTCTTGATTGCATCTTACAATATTATCCATTTGATGCTTTGTTTTGAAAAGATTACTTTTCTCTTTTATGATCTTCTTTATATCTTCAGTTTGACCGCAACGGGATCTAAACAGAAATGGAATCTCATTTTTGTCATATAACCCTTCATGATGTTTGATTAATGTGTAGAAAGCTGCCATCGTGCGTTTAAGTTCTTTTTCCCAGCATATTCCTCGCATGCCGCAACCGGAGCAAATCACAAGCTGTGCCTCCCGGCAAACGGAATCAAGATACTCCGCTGGCAGCACCCTCTCCTCATTTTTTATCAATGTCTCTTTAAACACCCCACCCAGATCATTAAGCAGTGAGGCTAATTCATGGAGCCGGTCCCTTGCCTGTTCTTCAATATTATGGGTTTCTAACTGATTATCTCCGTAGGAGTTACTTAAATATATTTCCATCTTTTTTATGGTTTTTTGCGGTAATAGTAAAAACAGCGCATAAGATGCAATTAAAACCGGCGGTGAAATTATAGCTTCCCCCATGGAATTCACATAAAAATTGTATAACAAATACCCAAGCGAAAAGCCAGTTATTACCCCAATTTTCCCAAGTTTATTGAAGGATCCTGATACAAGGCCGGAAAATGCCATTATGGCAGTTGACCAAGGTGATAGGCTGAAGAAAAAACCGGTTATCCCTATAATGATTCCCGTTGCCGCTCCGGCTCCAGGACCGTCCACCAGTGCAAGCGATAATACTGAAAAAACTCCCAATACATCACGGACATTTATACCTAACCATACAATGTTCCGAGCAATAGATAGAATAACTCCTGCCAAAACAGCCATGCATATGTTTCTTTCTGTAGCCTGTATCGGTTCTTTAAATATCCAAGGCATGCCTCCCGGAATTATAAATGTCATGATGCAGGCCATGCCTGATTCTATCAGAAGTAGAAATATGTCATATGGTGAAGCTCCACGAGTCATTAAAAATATTAGCCCAGCAAGCATATTTGAAAAAAATACCGTTACAGCGAACAAGAACTCATTTTGCCGAATAATTCTATTTAGCAAAATATAAATTATAAAAAATATGCACATTGCCCCCAGATATCGCAAGGACATAAAACTTTTCATCGCCATTAAAGTGCCCATAAAAGAAAAAATCCCAGGCAAGATGTAATCTCTTCGATATAGAAAGTTTGCTGCCATGAAGGAAAGAGCGAAGGGGTGAAGTCCATTTATAGAGGCCATACCGAAAAGATAAGCAAAGATGCTTATCTGTATCGTTTCTTTTGCTACAGGCATTGAAGGCAGCGATAATAACGGCATATTGCGAGATTTAGCGGGTTTGTGTCCTGAATAACTATGCCATTTAAGCTGGGCTCGGTTAATCAAGTTTGTTCACCTTCTTTGATATAAATTGGTAGGTTTTATTATATCGAAGTGCACTTGTAAATATTGTCAATATTACGAAACTGAATTATAAAATTATGCGACAAAAACGAACTCCAAGATGCTTGAGGCGACAATATTAGTGGCATAAAGCAAAAAAGCAGCTTTGCTGCTTCCGATTGATAAAAAAAAAAGTCGCTCTAAATGCGACTTTTTTACAGTTTGGTGACCCTGAGGGGAATCGAACCCCTGATACCGCCGTGAAAGGGCGATGTCTTAACCGCTTGACCACAGGGCCATAAATATTGGTAGCGGCGCAGGGATTTGAACCCCGGACACTGCGGGTATGAACCGCATGCTCTAGCCACCTGAGCTACGCCGCCATATTATAAAGTTTTTGGTGGCGGGGGCCGGATTTGAACCGACGACCTCCGGGTTATGAGCCCGACGAGCTACCAGACTGCTCCACCCCGCGTCATTTATGTGCCTGACTTCTGCCGTGACACATTTAATATTTTATAACAAAACTTTTGATTAGTCAAGCCTCGGAATATTGCGGAAATTGGAGGGAATCCATTGAAGAATCTATAGAATTCTTAAAAGGAAGATAAGGCAGCACTTATCATATACTCATATCCCTTTGGTGCTATGCTTTCATCCTTCTTATCATAGAAAAATTCAACATTTCTACCCTTCATTTTTGCTGCTATGTAAAGATGGGACAGTGCAATTCCGATATCAATTTGATTTAATTTGTCATAGATAAGAGCTCTAATCGTTCCCAGTTTTACCCTGATTACCTGTATTTTTTCTGCATTTCCGGTAATAAACCACGGTTGGCTGTTACTTGCGGAAGGAGCAAGTCGTACGGCATTTAATATATCGTAGTCACCGCTTACTACCCCTATTTCATCCAGATTTTTTCGTTTGAATTCCGATACATCAGCTCTGTGCAAGGTCTCTGCACTGTTTCCAAAGGCAAGCATAATTATGAAATCCATGCCGCTTATCTGTGTAGGCACTCCTTTTGCGGGTTTTGCCAGTCCAAGCCAACAGCTGCCGATACCTCTTGCAGACAGATAAAGGTCAATTTGTTGTAACATAAAACCGGCATTCATTAAATAATGCTCCGCTTTTTCAGAATAAATACATATATAGTGAGGTGCTTTAATTGGCAGCAGATTTTTGACATTTTCGGCAGTAAGATAGGAGAACTTAGTTTTAATGGTTGGCACAAGAGACTTGACATTGTTTGCATAATGTTTTATCTCTGAAAGCACATCAGTCGGCAGTGGTGTCATATCATATTTTCGAATGGATTTACGATGAAATATGGCGTTATATAACTTTTCCATAAATCTCACTCCTGTCTGTGAAAATTTCAACAGGCATGTATATGCTTTTGTTATTATAAATATAACTTGATTTTTTATAAAATACAATATTATTTATTACAATAAATTGATTTATTAAGGACCTGCCTTTCCATTTAATAAAAATAAATTTTCAGCAATGGTTGTCTTAATATTGTGTAATTTGCCACTAGTGATATAATAAAAGGAAAAAGGGGGGGTTCCTGATATGGTAGCGATGAATCCGGGTTTTATTTGGACGCTTGAGACCCGTGATGAGCTAATAGCGTAACCGACCATAAGGTCGGTTTTGTTATTTAGATTTTGAGCCAAGTCTTCTTCGTCCCATATTTTAATTGAAGGAGATGAAAAAAATGAGAACAAAAAAGTGGATCAGTGTTATTTCAATATTTATTACTGCAGCATTGTTGGCGAGCATTTATGTTACGGCTTTTGGAGCAGGCTTATCACAAGTGTTGAGTTTTGACGGTAGCCAAAGCAATTGGGCAGAAAGTGAACTTCAAGAAGCTTATGATTTCGGTCTTACTTATCCGGATGTGATGAAAGAATTTCAAAAGGATATTACAAGGGAAGAATTTTGTACCATAGTGGTTAAACTCCATGAAAAACTTACAGGTAAAACAGCTTTACCCGATGACAACCCTTTTACCGACACGAGCAATCCCGAGATACTCAAAGCCTATAATCTTAAGATAGTTAAGGGCACGGCACCGGATAAATTTTCTCCGACAAATAAAATAACCCGCCAGGAAATTTGTGTGATGATTTTCCGAACTTTGGAAGGAGCACTGACAGACCTTAACAAGGATAGCAGTGGCCATTTTCCTTTCAGTGATAAGGATAAAATTGCCTCATGGGCTGAAGATGCAATGAAATTCGCGTATAAAAATCAGATAATGAAGGGCAAAAGCACTACGCTGATTGCCCCCCTGGACAACACCACCCGGGAACAAGGAATAGTGCTTATAAAACGCACCTTTGTACAATTTTCGCAGAACACGCAAGGTCGGGAAAGATTGAAAGCCACCATACTTTTACAGGATGGCAAACCCCCGGCCGTCGATGATGTAAACAAATTTTGGGATATGAATGACAGTATTCAGTTGGCTTTCCCTAAGTATGACGAACGGCTCCGACTTTATGCCTCCACTTCCTCGGGGAAACCTTCAAACCTTCCCTCGGCATTATCCGGGGATTTAGATATCAAAGGTCTTGTAGCATCTTTTGGTGGCGCTTCTGTTTTGCCGAATATCAAGCCCATAAAACCGAACATATTGCCTGATTTACCAAATATAGAGCCCACTAAACCGGATATATTGCCTAAACTGCCCGAATCTTTGATCGTAAACAAACCGGTGCCAATGGGACCGCTCTACAGCAATGCGGATTTTTCCGCCTTTATAGATCAGGAAAAGGATAAAAAATGCTGGTTTGCTTTTGAGTTAAAAAATGCCACCGGTGCAACCAAAGTAGTTTGGCAAGTATCAAGGGCTCCTTTCGTCGGCTTTAAAGACAATTGGAAAACTCCTCCTGGCTTAGTTACCTCAGGGGAAATACCATTATCTCAAAAAGAATTTTTCATAGATTTCGGCAGTTTTACTGATAGCATCAGAAACAAGATATTACCGGGTGGAAGTATTTTACCCGGTGGCAGCAAATTGCCCAATGTGGTAACACAAGCCCAATACCGCCCCATAACTATGACTCAAACAGCATATTACGTCAGGGCAGTACCGGTAAACTCTTCGGGAGATGCCATAGGGGATCCGGGAACAGGATTGGCAGTATTATACGGTAAAAAGATTGTTGCGGAAAATAATCCAACAAAGCCAGGTTTTGAACTATGGACTCCCATGGGACATAAGGGATATAAACAACCGGAATTTAAAGACCTTCCCGGATTTCGAACCGAAGCAGGCTTTAATCCACAGGATGTAAATAACGACAGGCTCTTTCATTTTCAAGGAGTTGATCCTTCTGCTACCCAAATCGTGATACAGGTTTCTACAGAGCCTTTTCCAAGTCAAGGTGGCGGTTGGCCAAATACACCCAACATTGTTTACGAAAAGAGCTATGATCTGCCAACTATGGTTTTCGCCGACACCCCCGGCCTAACGTACGGGGATGACATAACCTATCCCTGTTCATTACTTGTTCCTTTCGGTAGTTTTGGCAAGAAGGCATCGGATTTAAAGCCCGGGGAATATGCAAAATATTATGTGCGAGGAGTAGCTATAAAGCCGGCCCTAAAGCCCGGGGCTATTGATATAACCTATTCTCAAACAATGACAGTAAATTATGGTTATGAACCCCCTATACAATGGTATTTGCCGCCATCAAAATATGATAAATATGAAAAAGTCGCTCTCTCCCTGCCGGCTTTGAGGATGAAAAATTACACCAAGGTTCAATGGGCGGATAAAGAGGCCCTAAACCACTACTATGTTTTTAGGAAGCCCACAGCTGATGAAATAAAATGCACATGGAAAAATAAAAATACCGGAAAAGTCCTCTACCCTTATGATAATTTTTTTGGAAAAGAATATTATGCCGATCTGGGCATAAAAACCAAGGAGGACTATGAAAATAAGGCTATTCCCGAAGTGTTGAAAGTAGGAACAAAAGTGTACTTTCCGCCGCCGGATCCGTACAAGGATAAGCCTTGGTATGAAGAACTTTGGGATATGGTTAAAGAATTTTTCGAAGATCTGTTTTTGGTAACTAAAACCATAGTAAACCAGATTACCAATTCGTATAACAATCTAAGAGCCGGGCTTATTGCCTATGTGGTTGAACTCTGTCCAGTGCCGTCATTGAAGGGGTACTTTAAAACAGCCTTGGAGGCTATGGTGAACTATGGGCTGGCAACATTGGGGCTGCCTCCAACTCTGCCAAATTTTGATGACCTAACAGATATGAGCCTTGATTATTTAGCCGAGGTTGCATTGACTGAGGCAGGAGTCCCTGTTGATAGCTTAACTAAGGAAATAGTAGGTGAGATAGGAGAACAAATCGGTAAAGAAATCGTAAAATCCACCAGTCATGAGGATTACAACCCCATAAATTCCCCATTTCTTAAATTGGATCCCAAATATCAGTACCGACCCGCTTATGTAGATGTAGAAATATCAAATAAAACCACTTTACCTACAGTACCCGGTTCCTTTACAATAGACGTAACCTTCACCATGGATAATTGGAATGTTTATGATCCGGTAAACGGTCTGTTTCTTGTAGTCGACAGCAAATATGGATATGGCACTACTGCCGGGCAACAGGAAATCAATGCATATACCAAACATTTTAAATGGGGCCTGAATGGTTTTACGGTTAACTACCCAATGGGAGGCAAGGCTGTATATCATGTTTTTAAACCCAGCATCCAAAAAATCCCCATGCTTTTGCCCGGCGAAACCCGCGATGTCAGAGTCTATCTGAAACCTATATATGAAACCGGCGCAATGCCCAACTACCCTTATGGAGAAAGGTTGGATTATAATGATTTTGCAAATATGTATTTCTACAATGGCAATAAGAAATTCACAAAATTTGAGATAAGTGGATATTTCCCTTCAGCCGAAGAATATTTGCGGGAAAAAGAAATGATTCTCGATTTAAAGACAGATTATTATTTTGCTAATGAAAATTACTCTGGTGCTTACCATATGCTTTGGCTGCCTGTAAATCAGGATTGGTAAATATTATAAAGTATAGTTTGCAAGCACCCTTTCAACAAAAACCTTTGCCAGCTTAGGATCAAATTGTTTACCGGCTCCGTCCCTAATCTGCTTAATTGCTTCTTCCCGAGGCAAAATTGTGCAATATGGCCTGAAACTCGTCATGGAATCATAGGCATCGGTAAGTAAGATGATTCTTGCCTTAAATGGAATTTCATTTCTTTTCAGGCCTTTGGGGTAACCGGAGCCGTCCCAGTGTTCATGATGAGCGAGCACATATTGAGCTATTTCTGATAAATCGTTTGCTAAACTTAGTATCCTATATCCAATCTCAGGATGTCGCTTTATTTCCGTCCACTCCACATCTGTAAGAGGGGTTGTTTTACTTAAGATGGCCTTGTCAATGGCGATCTTCCCTATGTCGTGGAGTAAGCCTATGTTTTTCAGCTCGGCAAGTTCTCTTACATTGAAGGAAAGCTCCTTGCCAATTGCCACACATAAATCACTTACTCTTCTGGAATGCTTTTCTTCCAGTTTATGAGTCTCATACAATGTCTGAATAATGGTCTGTATGGTTATACTTCTCATACTGGGACTCTCGAACAGCTTTCGTCTGTACATGCGATTCTCTGCTTTTTTTAGAATTTCATTTATGTCATCATCTTTTGATTTCTTTACTTCCCATCCATAGGATAAAGACAGGGTTATAGAGCCTACCTTGACATTGGAGCAGGCACCTACTATGCGGTTTACAATCTGCTCCACCTGTTCCTCCGAAGTGTTTGGAAGCAGAACTACAAACTCATCACCGCCCAGTCTTGCGATGATATCATCTTCACGGCATGATGATTTTAGTATTTCAGCTGTTTTTCGCAAGAGCTTATCACCTAAGTCATGCCCAAAAGCATCATTTGCAAGTTTTAAACCATTTAAATCTACCATTATTACTGAAATAGGCAAATTGCGTTTGGTATCCAATCTTTTTAATTCTTCTTCAAAAAACCTCCGATTATAAAGACCGGTTAATTGATCATGATAGCTTAGATATTCCACAGAGTTTAAAGTGGCTTTAAGCAATTCCTTTTCTTTTATTAATAATTCCTCACTTTTCTTACGTGCGAGCAAAGCCCATACATTGTTCAAAAGTAAAGTCAAATTGGATACATCACTTTCAGTATAATCAAGCTCTTTGTTGGCAACACCTACTATTGCAACAATTTTGTCCCTATCAAATATCGGAACCGTTAGGTATTTGAATAATTTTACATGCTCCTCAGGATAACCATTTTTAAGTAAAGAAGGCGTCTGAAAATCATTGATAATTAGGGGTTTCCTTTGTCGAATCACTTCTCCCCATATACCGGTTTTATCCAGTTGATAAACTGTATGCCTGTCAGTGATTGTGCATTCTTCCATAACAGAGCCCGACCAAGAATGAAGAGTAAGCTCTCTGTTTTCTTCATTATATAAGGAGATATACCCAAGCTTGCTTTTAGTAACGGCTAATGCTTCGTTAAGGGCGAATTCCAATAACTCAGCAATAGTCTTAAAGTCATATTGAAGCACTTTAATGACACTTTCATTGAATTGAAGGTTCTGCCTGAGTTGATCTTCGGCTTTTTTTCGCATTATAGACAAACCTAATTGCCGAGTATATAATTTGACATAATTTTCTTTTTTAAAGCTCACACCAGAAGGCATCATAAGTGTGAAATCACCCAAAAATACATCATCCTTCAATATCTTTACCAATATAACTTGACCAATATCAAATTCTTTATTGATCATAGAAATAATCGATTCTGGAATTACATCACCAGCAAATTCATTAAGGGATGGAAAAACCGCTATAACCTTACTATCGATTTTTTTTGCTCGAATAGGGTCACAAGCCCATTTCTTGCCTATAATATCGTATCCCAACAAAGATTCTGCCCTCTTGATATCCTCTGTTAAACCAGAAATAGCTACAGTGATAAATTTTTCTCCACTATCATCATATAAATTGAATGCAACATATTTTGCTTTGGAAATAAAACGCAAAGCATCGGTGATCTCCTGGTAATTCATTGTATCCGCTATACACAGAAGGTGAAGATTCATTTTGAAGAACTCTTCTATATATATTTTTTTTTGAATTTTATATAAACCATTGCTCATTTAAATCTCTCCCTTTGTTTTAAATCTGTGTTTCATAACCATACTTAAGATGTATTCAAAAAGGTGCTCTAATAGGGAACATCATCTTAATTATATTAAATTAAATTATAATTTCCATCACCCATAGGATGATTTCACATAAAACCCATCTGATTTCCAGACCTACATCTTAAATGTTAAGAAATTTTAGTTAGTAAATAGTTAATTAGGTGTTGACAAAATAAATAATACAATATATACTAGTAATAGTTACTATTATAGGTATCTTTAGGATATATACATGGAGGTTTTAAAACATGGAACAAAATGTAAACAGAATGCCCCTAATAGGTGATCCGGCACCATCCTTCAAAGCAGTAACGACTCAAGGTGTTGTTAATTTCCCTGAAGACTATAAGGGCAAATGGGTTATTCTTTTTTCGCACCCAGCGGATTTTACTCCCGTTTGCACAACCGAATTTATGACATTTGCTTCAATGATGGACGAATTTAAGGCCTTAAATACTGAACTCATAGGTCTTTCCGTCGATTCTCTTCACGCACATATTGCATGGCTTCGAACCATAAAAGAAAAAATCCATTGGAAAAACATGAAAGACGTTGAAGTAACATTTCCTCTTATCGAAGACATCAAAATGGAGGTAGCAAATAAATTCGGCATGATTCAGCCCAATCAATCCAATACCCAGGCAGTCAGAGCTGTCTTTATTATAGACCCTAAGGCCAAAATTCGTTGCATACTTTATTACCCCCTCTCTACAGGTAGAAACTTTGACGAGATAAAGAGAATAATCATTGCACTTCAAAAAGCCGATGAAGGTTATGCAACTCCCGCCGACTGGCACCCTGGTGATGATGTTATCGTTCCACCACCCGGCTCTTGTGGTGCTGCCAAAGAGAGAATGGAAAGCACAGATGATGATATTTATTGCCTTGACTGGTTCATGTGTTTCAAGAAAGAAGGCAAATAGAATTTAAATATGTTGTGCCAGCTCTTGACTTTGCAACAGCAGTGTCAAGAGCTGTATTTTTTAGGCAAGTCCTATTTTTTAATGTCTGTAATTTTAGTCATAGTGCAATATACTGGGAACAATCCCGGTTTCATATTGAAATCTATATACGATATTTTGAATTTGTTCTTTATCCATTATGCCATGTAATATAGTAAGTTTTTCACTTATCCCTTCGGAACCGTAAATAAAGCTTATAGAATCTCTTTTAATTACTATACTGTTTAAAATGATTTTATCCTGATTGAATTTGATAACTTTGGAGTCTAGTAATATGCCAAAACACGATATACTAGCATCCATGTCTTTTGTAGTGAAGTAATCATCGCTTTGTGAGGTTTTATGCTCGATTTTGGCAACTTTGATTTTCATTATTTCATAATCTAAGGAAAAAGTCGCCACCCAAAAAGGGTGATTTGTTACAAAAAGCCCATCACCCTTTTCGGGTGATGGGCAATAAATCCTTTCAAATCATATATTTTATTTAAAACTAATTTTAAAAATAATATTGGAGTTGATTAAAATCACTTCTTAAAAAGTATGAGTAGAGATAGATATACTTTTGCATGCTTGATATTGGAAAAAAGTAGAAGGCGTTGACCTCCTGTTTTGTTATTCCTTATCTTTGGCAAGTTCCTTGTCAATTTGGGCCTTGAGCTTTAAATACCTTTAACCGGTACCATGGGCATTTTCATGAGGATATCACATAAGGTCTAAAATGTTATATCTTCTCTTTCTCTGAAAATTTTTATTAGCTCTGATTTGCTCTGTATATTAAATTTGGAGTAGATGTTTTTAATATGGGTTTTGACCGTATTTTCACTGAGAAACAGTTCATCAGCAATCATTTTATAGGTTCGGCCCTTTAAAAGCAGGACCATGATTTCCTTTTCGCGCTCGGTCAGTTTGTGGCTTTTCATAAAGTCATCGTAAAATAAAAAACAAAGGGAATCTAAGGTTCCTTTTCCTTGCCGGCTCCGGGCAATCTCCTAAGTTATCAGGGATATCTGTACCCAATTTAGTGGCAAAAAACAGAACACCGAAAAGGGCCAGCATAGACATAGTAAGAGCTGCATTCGGCGATAGATTTACCGTTACCATATTGATGATAATCATAAGTATGTTTGAAAGAATCATTACATCGGCGGCCGTTTTTATCCGTTCATTGGGTGGGGTTGAGCTTTTAAAGTAATATCCCCAACTGGCCACAACAAATCCGGCTAATAATGATATGGTGACAATTGAAATGTACCATATGATCGAATAGTCAAAAAAGAATATATAGTACTTTGTGTACAAAAAGTAAGATAATGGTTTGATCCAGTGAATTTTTATGTAAAAAAGACCCATTGGGGGGTATGTGTACCCCCCCAATGGGTCTTTTTTACATAAACAATATTCTTTTAGCAATAATTAATTGTAATTATTTTATTTCTACTGTGGCACCTACTTCGGCAAGTTTTTCTTTGACCTGTTCGGCTTCTTCCTTAGAAACCTTTTCTTTTACTGCCTTAGGAGCACTGTCCACCACGTCTTTGGCTTCCTTCAAGCCAAGGCCCGTAATTTCTCTAACGGCCTTGATTACCTTGATCTTTTGGTCTCCGACAGCGGACAATATTACATCAAATTCTGTCTGCTCAGCTTCAGCAGCTTCGGCAGCACCACCGGCAGCGGGAGCCGCGGCCATAGCTACGGGGGCGGCTGCGGTCACGCCAAACCTATCTTGAAGTTCTTTTACAAGTTCTGACAGTTCCAAAACCGTCATATTTTCAATAGCAGAAATGATTTCTTCCTTTGTCATTAAAAGTTTCCTCCTTTTTTATATCACAAATAATTTTATGTGTTTTTACGTAACCCTATACTCTAAGACACAATATTATGAGGCTTTTTTATCCTGTATGGCCTGTAATGTATAAACCATATCGCGAAGGGTACCTTGTAACACTCCGACAATACCATAGAGCGGAGACTGAATTGCACCCACTGTATTGGCTAATAGCTGTTCTTTCGGAGGCATCTTAGCCAGTTCTCCAATAACATCTTTATCGGCGACTTTGCCCTCTATAACTCCGGCTTTAATCTCCAATTGTTTATGAGTTTTGGCAAAATCCACCAAGACTTTCGCTGGCGCTACAGGATCTTCGTAGCTAAAGGCCACAGCCGTAGGACCTTTTAAAAACTCATTCAGGTTATAGCCCATATCTTTAATTGCAATACTGGTTAAGGTGTTTTTTACAACCTTATATTCTACATCCTGTTCTTTGAGTTTTCGCCTAAGTTCAGTTATTTCGGCCACATTTAAGCCCCGATAGTCAGTAAGAACGGCAGCCGTTGAATGGCTGAACTTATCTTTTAATTCTTCAACAGCTTTAATTTTCGCCTCTTTTATTACCACTGTCTCACCTCCAAATTTTATTAATTAATAAAATAAAAAACCTTTCTGCAGCAACAGAAAGGCTTCTTTTTGAAAACACAAAGTTTTAGCTATGGTGTTTAAAAAAATGTCATGCCTTTTCCGCCTCGGTAGGACATTAAGCCTTTTGGCACCTACGGTCTGCAGCGCAAAACTTTAAATTGATTGGTTATTTATCCATTAATTTTTGAGGATTTATTTTAATTCCAGGACCCATGGAACTAGATACGACCAAACTCCTGATATAGTGACCTTTAGCAGCAGCAGGTCTTGCCTTAATGATGGCATCCATAAGAGTTCTAAAGTTGTCAATCAATTTTTCTGCACCAAAGGATTTTTTACCTATAGGAACATGAACAATTTTAGTCTTATCAACCCTGAACTCTATTTTACCGGCTTTAATCTCTTGAACGGCTTTTCCTACATCAAAAGTCACCGTACCGGCTTTAGGATTTGGCATAAGGCCTTTAGGACCCAATATTCTTCCCAACTTACCTACATTGCCCATCATATCAGGGGTAGCTACAGCTACATCAAAGTCCAGAAAACCGCCTTCAACTTTGGCTATCATATCATCAGATCCTGCAAAATCAGCTCCGGCTTCCTCAGCCTCCTTGATTTTGTCCCCTTTAGCAAAAACAAGCACTCTAACAGTTTTCCCGGTTCCATGAGGAAGGGTAACGGTTCCTCTAACTTGTTGATCCGCATGTCTAGGGTCGACGTTGAGGCGAATTGCCACTTCGATGGTTTCGTCAAAGTTTTTTATAGCTGTTTTTTCTACAAGCTCTATGGCTTCTTGAATGTCATAAAGTTTGGTTCTGTCAACTAGTTTTAAAGCTTCCATGTATTTCTTGCCACGTTTAGCCATTTATAATAAACCTCCTTGTGGTATTAGCGGAAAAATCCTCCCACTTGCATTCTATTCTACTGTAATACCCATACTGCGGGCTGTGCCTTCCACCATTCTCATGGCGGCTTCTATGGTATCTGCATTCAGGTCAACCATCTTTAGTTGGGCTATTTCCTGAATGTCCTTTTTGCTGACTTTCCCTACCTTGCTACTATGGGGCTCACCAGAACCCTTTTCAAGGCCTGCCGCTTTTTTTAACAGTACTGAGGCCGGCGGTGTTTTTAATATGAAAGTAAAAGACCTGTCCTGGTATACCGAAAGTTCAACAGGTATGATTAACCCCGCCTGGGGTGCTGTCTTTTCATTAAATTCCTTGCAAAAGTTCATTATATTTATCCCCGTAGGACCAAGAGCAGGACCTACTGGTGGAGCTGGTGTTGCTTTGCCGGCAGGAATCTGAAGTTTAACTACAGATACAACCTTTTTTGCCATTGGCGCACCTCCTGTTATACTACTTCTAAATTTTTTCTATCTGATCAAAACCTAGTTCTATAGGGGTTTCTCTTCCAAACATAGAGATTAAAACCTTTAACTTTTGCTTGTCTTGATTTATCTCTACGACTTTTCCTACAAAGTTTTCAAAAGGTCCTGATGATACTTTTACATTTTGACCCTGGGTAAAATCGATCTTCTGCTTTGGTTCTTCTATCCCCATTTGCCTTAAAATCAGCTTGGTCTCGGATTCCTGAAGGGGAATGGGTTTGCTGCCTGCACCGACAAAACCGGTAACTCCCGGTGTGTTTCGCACCACATACCAAGAATCATCAGTTACTATCATCTCAACCATTACATAACCCGGAAAAACCTTGCGTTGGATGACTTTCCGTTTGCCATTTTTCATCTCTATTTCTTCTTCCATAGGAACAAGAACCCGGAAAATTTTATCCTGCATACCCATGGATTCCACACGTTTTTCCAGGTTAGCTTTTACTTTATTTTCATAACCGGAATAAGTATGAACTACATACCAATTTTTAGACATGTTACTGGGCCGAGCCCAACCTCCTTCAATCATCGGAGAATAAATGATATCAATTTGTAAAGGATAGTATCAGCTATCCATATGAAGCCGCTAACAATGGCAACAGA
>CAZFME010000041.1:0-17134 GCA_964520055.1 uncultured Clostridia bacterium | reverse complement strand
AGCCAAGGTGTTTAAGAAAGCCGCCATATTCAAACCCGTATTGGATGCGGATGTCATTATCAACCTACCTAAGATGAAGGTCCATCTGGCCGGCACCGTGACATTGAGCCTTAAAAACTGGAACGGTTTAATCCCCAATGTTCACCCTAGCGGACAACAGCAGGGTGCGCACAGGATTGATCTTGGCCAGAAATTTGCCGATTTATATCGGGCTGTTAAAGCGGACCTGACCATAGTAGACGCCATCATAGGTATGGAAGGACAAGGGCCCCACGCCGGCACTCCTGTTGAGATGAATCTGATTATCGCCGGTGCCGATATGGTGGCTACCGATGCGGTAACATCCTATGTGATGGGCTTTGACCCCATGGAAATACCGGCGGTACGTTGTGCAGGAACCGAGGGTCTTGGTGAAATCGACTTAAATAATATAGAAGTGGTGGGCGAACCTATCGCTGAAGTGAGAAGGCACTTCAAACGCCCCAATGACAATCCGTTAGGCATGTATAAAGGTTTCACCGTATATGCACAACAAACATGTCCCGGCTGTTATGCAAACGTGCGGGGTGCCTTGGATTCCTTTGCAAACAGCGGCATAAGCATGTCTGAATTCTTGAAAGAACGTGGGGAAGTGGTTGTCGTAGCCGGAGGTTTGCCGGATTTTGACCCCCAATTTGCCGAGAGTAAACATCTTTTTGTGGTCGGAGATTGCTGGGAATATTTTCCTACTGCTGATAATATTCGCGAAGCTATAGAACTTGCCAAAACAGTGACCTACTACCCAGGATGTGCACCGGTGTACATCTTTTCCCAATTGAACACCGATTTGCAGAAATTAGCTCAATAAATTATGTCTTAAGTATAAGAGGATGTATTACAAGGATTATTCCTGGATGAAATTTTAGTATTAGGAGAAAAATACCCTTATGAGTAAGACGGTGATGTCCATTTGCTTTAAGCATCGCCGTCTTCTGTTATTTTTACCTTTTAAAATATTGAGTGGGCACTGAATATCTGTATTTGATACCTTGGCCGTCGGAAAAGCTCAGAAGGTTTCTTAAAAGTTCTCTGTCGAGGTCTCCTGATGTTTAATTTAACAAAACATATGTTATCATTAAAAGGGGGAGTTTCATCAACTCAAGCTAAATTAAAAAGCTTCTCTGAATTTTGATGAAAGGTATTTTGTTAAAAAATATTTTTACATAAAAAATATTATTATGGCGGTGAAGTAATTGGAAAATATTAATGAAAAGCATGTGGAAAATCGGATAAGGGATATATTTATCATAGCCCGAAAAAACCGTGAAAAAAAGGAATCAAACTTCCTTGACCCTCGGGAACAGCAGATAGCTGAGGCAGTAGCCGGGAGTTTTCTCGGTATGGGATTTTATTTTGACGGTGGATATGAAAAAGCTGAGCGAAAGATAATAGTGGCTTATCCAGAAGAGCTAAGTGATGAGCATTTTCAGCAGCCACTTGGGGCTTTGAGGATTATTCCTAAGGATCCAACTGAATATCCTGGACATCGTGATTATCTTGGAGCCATCCTAGGATTGGGCATAAATCGAGAAAAACTCGGTGATATCTTGGTTGGTAAAGCCGGTGCCGATGTTATTGTGAAACAGCAAATCCTAGAATACATAGGGCTCAATCTGGTTAAGGTGGGAAATACATCGGTAGATGTGGAGGAGATTTCAATAAAGGAACTAATGCAGCCCGAAAGACCATATAAGGAAATGAAGAGTACCGTGGCGTCCCTTCGACTTGACGCCATTGCAGGTATTGCCTTCGGTCTTTCCCGCTCCAAGATGGCTCCCTTTATAAAGGGGGAAAATATCAGGCTCAACTTTAAAACAGTAAAAGACCCATCCACACCCATAAAGGAAGGGGATGTAATATCTGCAAACCGCCTTGGCCGGGCAAAAGTAGTGGAAGTGGGAGGCCAAAGTAAAAAAGGGCGCATATTTGTAAAAGTGCATAGATATATATCAAGATAACTTTGACCTTAATTAGACGGAAACAATATCCCAGTTGATGAAAACGAGCCCTTACTAAGCTGTAAAGGTTTATACCATTTTATTTCATATGCAACCATCAGTGTTTTTTTACGTCTATATAGGTGAAATATATTTATGGCAAACTCGGTGAAGATGACAGCAAACCACCGGAGTAACTTTCCATACCGGAATCAATTATTAAAAAGGGATGAAAATATGTATCAAAGTCCGATGGTGATAGAGAGGGCATTGACCAAAAACGGGGAAATTCAATTACAAAAAAGGGGCAATGACTATGAAATAATCTTTAACGGGACTTTTCTTATGGCAACTTGTAATGGGGATTCGGAAAAACTCCTGGTGCGATGGGCCATTGAAGCGGCAGACTCTCCCAAAGCAGTTCTGATTGCGGGATTGGGTGTGGGATTTTCCCTGGCTGAGGCGCAAAATCATAAGATGATAGACAGAATAACAGTTGTAGAAATCGAACAAAAGATCATAGAGTGGAACAGAACATATCTTTCGAAGTTTTCCGAAGGTGCTCTCAATCAATCGAAAGTGGATGTGGTAAATGAAGATTTTATCCATTGGATGGCAAGCTCAAAGGAAAAGTACGATGTGATATGTTTAGATATAGATAACGGGCCCGATTGGGTGGTTATAGAGGATAACAATAAGCTGTACAGCGACAGGGGTATTCATAATTTACTGAAACTCATGAACGAATCGGGAGCTATTTCCTTTTGGAGTGCCGCAAGATCCGATAGGTTTGAAGAGGGACTTAAAAAATACTTCAATGGGGTTTACGTTAAAGAGGTAAGCCATGGAAGCGGGGAGCCGGATTATATCTATTTGGCCAATAAACCAAAAATACTGAGCTTATGATATCCATGTTACACATATAGTTATTTTTTATATCAAATCTGTACTTAAATTCACCTAGAGTCAATAGCCGTATAAGCTTTTACGTTGAACTGCCATACTTTAAAAGCTGGCCCTGAGCGATTAAACGGTGAAAACTAATCTAAGGTTAGAGCATTTTTGCAATGTTAACGGCTTGTTGTAGGGAATATATCTCAATTGTGAATATACCCATGACAAGCCTTTTTTTATTTAACTTCGTTTTAAAGGAAGATGGGAGGCTGTCACTAGAATATTTTTGTAATAAAAATAATTTCTCACCATGAGGAGGATTTTTTATCTACGTGTTGAATATATTTCATTGAGGTGACTTGTTGGATATGGATTACAATAATGTTTTAAAAACATACATCCCTTTGGTAGATTTCATTGCCGGCATTGTGGGGCCTAACTGTGAAGTGGTTTTGCATGATTTAAGCAATGTGGATGAATCTATTGTTGCCATTAGGAATAATCATATAAGTGGTAGAAAAGTTGGCGGTCCGCTGACAAATCTGGGATTGAAGTTGTTAAAAGAAGGTTCTTATAAGAAAGAAGATTTCCTACTTAACTACCCAGGTAAATCTGCCGATGCTAGAGAACTTCGCTCTTCGACTTATTTTATTAAAAATGAAAAAGGCGAACTAATCGGCATGCTGTGTATCAATATAGACCTCACCGGTGCGCTGACGGCAAAAAAGTTTATTGACGGTTTCATAAAAGGTAATATCGATGATTCCTACAAATCTACTGCCACAGGGTTTTTCTGCAATATCCCCGAGAACCTCAGCAAATCCATTGACGAAATAGTATACGCTACCGCTGAAAGTACTATCAAAGGCCTTGCAATACCACTGGAAAGGCTTTCACCCGACGAAAAAATCGGTATTGTTCAACAATTAAATGACAAGGGAGTCTTTCTACTTAAAGGTGCTGTATCTTCGGTAGCCAGGATTTTAAAAGTTTCGGAAAATACCGTTTACCGGTATTTAAATAAATAAATTAAATGGAGGTATCATCAATGAAAAAAGTAATCAAAACAGACCTTGCTCCAAAGGCAATTGGGCCTTATTCCCAGGCAATAATGTTGGGAGATTTGTTATTTGCGTCGGGGCAAATTGGTATTGACCCGAAAAAAGGTGAAATAGTAGAAGGAGGAATTGAAGCCCAAACCCCTCAGGTAATGGAAAATATTAAGAACATATTGAGCACTGTCGGAATGGATTTTTCCAATGTAATAAAAACCACCATTTTTTTAACTGATTTAAAAAACTTCTCTGTGGTAAACGATATATACGGAAGTTATTTTGCCCAGGAGCCACCTGCCCGTTCATGTATTGAAGTAAGCTGCTTGCCAAAGGGCGCTATGATTGAAATTGAAGTCATCGCGCATAAATAATAGCTTTTATATAAACCTAGATTCGACAAGTGACACTTGCCGAATCTAGGATAAATTTAAAGTGAGAAAGGTCGGAGGGTGAGATATTATGGATTTAACCTTGAAGGATATCCAAGAAGCCCGTAGATGTTTAAAGAATGTAGCATATAAAACAGGTTTGGTTCACAACACGACTTTCAGTGAAATGGCCGGAAACACCGTATATTTAAAGACGGAAAATCTTCAAAAAACAGGGTCTTTTAAGGTAAGAGGAGCTTTTAACAAAATTGCCCATTTGCCGGACAAAGATAAGAAAAACGGAGTCATAGCGTCTTCTGCCGGAAACCACGCTCAGGGCGTTGCCATGGCCGCTACGGCTTATGGCATCAAGTCTACCATAGTGATGCCCAAACACGCTCCCCTGTCAAAAATTGCAGCCACCAAAAGCTACGGTGCCCAGGTTGTGCTTCACGGTGAGGTGTATGACGAGGCTTATGAAAAAGCAAGGGAAATTCAACAACAAACAGGGGCTGTGTTTGTACACCCCTTCAATGATCCGGAGGTAATCGCAGGTCAAGGTACAATCGGCATGGAAATCCTTGAAGACTTGCCGGATGCGGATATAATTGCGGTTCCCATCGGCGGAGGCGGCCTCATATCCGGTGTAGCCGTTGCCGCAAAAAGCATAAAGCCTGACATCAAAATCATAGGTGTTCAGACCAAAAATATGCCTTCAATGGTTAAGTCTATTTCACATAATCACATAACTACCGTAGACGGTATACCCACCATAGCCGACGGAATCGCTGTTAAGACTCCCGGAGATATTACCTTCAAAATAATAAAACACTATGTGGATGATATTGTCACAGTGGATGAAAACGAAATAGCCAATGCCATACTCCTGTTGTTGGAGAGGGCAAAAGTCATTTCCGAAGGAGCCGGGGCAGTACCAATTGCAGCTATTTTAAACAGACTGGAAAATATTAAGAATAAAAAAATAGTTGCCCTTGTCAGTGGTGGCAATATCGATGTAAATATGTTGTCCAGAATAATTGATAAAGGCCTTGCCAAGAGCGGCAGGAAAATATTCATCGATACTCTCATACAGGATAGGCCGGGGACTCTTAGTATATTACTGAACCTCATGGCCGAAACCGGTGCCAATGTGCTATCTATTATCCATAACCGCTCCACCGGAGATATTCCCATGGGATATGCCAAAGTTGAGCTGGAATTGGAAACAGCCGATGAAGAGCATGTAGAGAAGATCAAGAGACTTTTATCTTTAAACAACTACAGTTTTTCGCTTTTGTGATATAGTTTAAAAATATTTTTAATGCAAGATCAACCAAAAAAATTTATAAAAAGGGAAAATCTGAAACCTTTAGGACAAGGTGCCATCATATCCATTATTTTTTGTTATTATAGACATAAAAAAACTTCATTTTATAAGAAAACAGGAGTATAATGAGAGAAACATGTCGAAATTTGCCTAACATTGATGTCAATATAATTTTTAGGAGGTATCTCCATTGGATAAGGAACAACTGAAACAGCGGGTATCAAAGGCAATTGATGAAAATCGCAGTCGAATAATCGAGATAGGAGAACAAATCTTCAAAAATCCCGAACTTGGCTTTAAAGAGAATAAGACCTCCGCTTTGGTTAAGGATGTTTTTAAAAGTCTGGGTTTACCCTATGAAGAAAACCTTGCCCTTACCGGCGTGAAAGCTTTGGGAAAAGGGAAAAGCCATGATATAAAAGTAGCCATTATGGGAGAACTGGATGCAGTGGTAAGTCCACAACACCCGTGTGCTGATCCAAATACAGGAGCTGCGCATGCCTGTGGCCACAATGCTCAGGTGGCAAATATGTTAGGTGTGGCTATCGGCATGACTGCCGCAAATGCCTTTGGCGAGCTTGCTGGGGATGTGGCATTTATGGCTGTTCCTGCGGAGGAATTCGTAGAACTTGAATACCGTGAAAAACTCAGAGATGAAGGCAAAATAAAATTTTTCAGCGGAAAACAGGAGTTCATAAGAATCGGTGCCTTGGATGATATAGATATGGGTATGATGGTTCACTCTCATGCAGGGGTAGGAGAAAGAAAGGCCTTTATATCCTGCGGTAGTACCGGTTTCATAGGGAAAACCGTGAGATATAAAGGAAAAGAGGCCCATTCCGGAGCAGTTCCCCATGAAGGAATTAACGCATTAAACGCTGCAATGCTGGGACTTATAGCGATACATGTTCAAAGAGAGACTTTCAGGGATGAAGATGGAGTGAAGGTCCATCCCATAATAACAAAGGGTGGAGATCTGGTAAATATCGTGCCCGCTGATGTGAGAGTGGAGACTTATGTTAGAGGCAAGACCATAGATGCGGTTGTAAATGCCAACGAAAAAGTGAACAGGGCCTTAAAAGCAGGTGCTTACGCCGTAGGAGCCGAAGTTGAAATAAATGAAATCCCCGGATATCTGCCATTGGACCAAAGTTTAGATTTGAACCATTTATTCGGTGAAAATGTCGGGAAGTTTATAGGTAAGGAAAATGTGATCGAAGGGGTTGACCTGACCGGGTCTACCGACGCCGGTGACATAAGCCTTATCATGCCGATGCTGCACCCCACGGTAGGCGGTTTTTTGGGCAATGCCCACAGTAAAGATTTTAAAATATCCGACCCCGACATGGTATATATAATTCCTGCTAAAGCCATGGCCTTGACAGTGGTTGATCTGTTATATGATGATGGAAAAGCGGCCAAAGAAATAAAATCAACATTTAAACCAAGTTTTACTAAAGACAGCTATCTCAAATTTTGGGATGAGCTTATAAAGTAACAAATATATCAAACAAAGGAGGAAACAACAAAAATGTCAGAAGAAAAGCGGTACCTAAAGCTGCACCTCATTGTCTTGGTACTTGTGGTGTTGGCGGAACTCATCGGAACTAAAAAGTATCAATTAGGTCCCGGGACCCTTGTACTGCTTCCCATGTTGTATGCACTTTTATTGGGAATGCTGACAGGCCCCAAGTTTTTAAAAATTGTAGACCTGGAGGATATGAAGGCTGCTGAGCCGTTAATCACGGTTTCCGTTCTTCTCCTCATGGCCAAATATGGGACAAACATCGGCCCTACTTTGCCACTTATCATTAAATCCGGTCCTGCACTTATATTACAAGAATTCGGCAATCTGGGAACAGTGCTTCTCGGCCTGCCTTTTGCACTTTTACTGGGTTTAAGGCGGGAGGCCATCGGTGCCACCTTTTCCATTGCCAGGGAGCCCAACATCGCCATTATTTCAGATATGTACGGTCTTGACTCTCCTGAGGGAAGAGGAGTAATGGGCGTATATATTGCCGGCACAGTATTCGGTTCCATATTTTTCGGACTTTTTGCGGGATTTGCAGCCACATCTCTACCCTTGCATCCCTATGCCTTGGCCATGGCCAGCGGAGTTGGCAGTGCCAGTATGATGAGTGCTGCCGTTGGAGCCTTGACTGAAATTTTCCCAACCATGACTGAAGAAATTACGGCACTGGGTGCCGCAAGTAACTTAGCCTCCGGTGCTGACGGAGTTTATATGTCAATTTTCATGGCTCTGCCCATGTGTGAATGGATGTACAGGAAGATCATGGGAAATCGCATGGAGGAGGTCGTAAAATAATGAAGCTCTCATACAAAGATCCTATTGTAATTACAGTAATTGTAGCAATACTCATTTTGGTGGGTAATTTCGTAGGCTATAAAATTAATCCTGTAGAAGCTTTTCCTGGAATGTTGATCCTGTTCTTGATCGTTGTGGCAGGATTATGGATAACCAAAATTATGCCCGGAAAATTACCTGCTGTAGTTTATGTATCACTTATAGGTATCATCCTTACTATGCCTTGGTTTCCGCTGGGGGCAAAAATTGCGGAACTCACATCCAAAGTGAATTTCTTGGCACTTACAACTCCCATTTTAGGCTATGCCGGTATTTCCATGGGCAAAGACCTGGATTCTTTCAAGAAAAACGGTCTAAAGATTATCATAGTGGCTATTTTCGTTTTCGTTGGCACTTATATAGGTTCTGCTGCTATTGCCCATGTAGTGCTAAAACTTACCGGCCAAATTTAATCTGGAATTCATAAAGCTAAAAAAATCCCTCTCTCCCGATAAACCCGGGGGAGAGGGATTAATATTTGATGCCTATGTATAATTATAGCAAGTTGTTTTATTGGACCGTCACGGACTTTTATGAAAAGCAATATGTTCGAGTGTAGAAGCTCTTCTGAGGTGCCGGTTCTTCACGGAGTAGTTTTCAGCACGAAATCATTGTTAAAAAAGCGTTCAGCTTTTATCTAAAAGAAGGGAAATCGAGAAATTCATCTAAATAATAAGTAATGGGGACAATGTTTTATATGAGGTGATGTATAAATGGCAATAAGGTTAATCGCTCTTGATATTGACGGTACGGTGGTGGATTCAAATAATAAGATTTCGCCTGCCAATGAAAGTGCCATAAAAAGTGCACTGAATCATGGCATAAGAATTGCTTTGGTAACCGGGAGGCATCGTGACGGCGTGAAAAATGTAATGGAGATTCTGGGGCTTGATTCTGAAACCCCCTTGGTTTTAAACAATGGTGCCCTAATATACTCGGGAGGCCATATCTTATGGAAAGATTTTTTAACAGTCCATGAGGCTGATGAGGTTATTAAGTTCAGCACAAAAATACCCGGTGTTACCACAACGGTATTTCAACCGGATGACATACATCTGCACTGTAACTTACCCATGGATCAGGAATGGCTCATAGACAGGCTTGAGGTCTTTGGAATGAGAAACCTTAAAGTGGCGGGAAATCCGGAGAATCTTACACGGGAAGATGTGGCCAAGATAATGTTGATCACCGAGAGCAGTGAGAAAGCCCTTGAGATTTTCAAGATGTGGCCCAAAAAACTCTCGAACCTCAAGTGTACTCGTTCATATCCATATCTATGTGAAATAAATAGCGGCACATGTAACAAAGGCTATGGGCTCAAGATACTGTGTGAAAAGTCTGGCATTTTGCCTGAAGAGGTACTGGCGGTAGGTGACGGTGAAAGTGACGTTCCCATGCTAGCCTTTGCAAAACATGCGGTGTTTGTCAGGCATTTTGACTACTTGCCTAAACTTCCTTCCCATGTGGCAGTTACCCCGGAAGGATACCATGACGAAGGCGCAGCTTGGGCTATAGAAAAGTATCTAGTTTAAAGAATCACTGTTAAACTCAAAATGCAATTAAAACAGTTGCAAGAATTACTAAGTTATTATAATATATTATATATCATAATAGTTAATATGATGTTGTGTGACGCAATGTTTATATGCTTGCTATCTAACTTACTTATTTAAGGATATGAGTTTTAAAACACCTAAAATCTGACAATAAGACTTATATATCTTTAGGTTGTCGATAGATGTAAGATAAGGGGGTGACAACAATGTTAAAAAATAATATAGCGATTCCATTATATCATCAGATAAGAGAAATTATACGAACTGAAATTGAAAGGGGAAATTTAAAACCAAATCAACAAATCCCAACTGAGCAGGAGCTCGTAGAAAAATATAATGCCAGTCGTATAACAATTAGACGCGCTGTTAATGACTTAGTTAAAGAAGGTTTGCTTATAAAAAAACAGGGCAAAGGAACTTTTGTGTCGATGCCTAAGATAAAACGAGAACTAATATCAGTTAATAGTTTCAGTCACAGGATGCTTGAAGCAGGGCTAACTCCAAGCTCAAGGGTTTTAAGCATAAATCTGATTAATCCTACCCCGACTATTCAAAAACGCTTAGAAATAGAGCAAAGCGACAAAGTAATAGATATCGTAAGACTCCGTCTTGCTGATGATGAACCGGTCATGATTGAAAAGACATTTTTATCATACAAAGAGTTTCCACTTGTAATGGAAGCTGATATTGGCATAGGTTCACTGTATAAATTTTTAAAGGAAAAGTATAATGTAATTCCGGCAAAGTCAAAGCGTAGCCTTGAAATTGTACTGAGTAACAAATATGAAGCGGATTTACTAAATACTCGGGTAGGACAGCCTTTATTTCTCTTAAGTGCAATTGTAAAATCCCAAGATGATAAGCCTATTGAGTATGTAAAAACCCTTATAAGAGGAGACCGGTTTAAATTTGAGATATAAGTTCCGGCCTCAACTATCAGGCATTAAAAAATATCTACATATTAGCTTATGGTTATAATAAAGCACATTCTATGAATAGATCTTCATCCTATGGTTGGGTTTGTTTAAGCATGGACGGTTATTAAACCGTCTTTTCTAATTGGTTATGGTGGTACTCTCATAAAAGCTCATAAAAATTTAAGCTATTTACAAGCGGCCTATTTTTTGATATCATGTTATATATCTAAATGAACTAAGATGATATAATACAACATGACAAGAAATGGGGTTTTTATTTAACTGTGGAAAAGGGGATTATCTAGGGCTGTTACGTAGTTGCAAAAAGCTTTTGTTTTATTGTGGATGAAGACCCTCGGCCAGATTTTGAATCGTATCGTTATTTAGGTTTAGCAAGAGGAGGGACTAAATTTGGGGAAATATATATTACGACGTTTACTGTTAAGCATTATAACCTTTTTTGGAATTACGGTCTTTGTTTTCATAATTGCAAACCTAGCTCCAGGTACACCTTTAGATGCCTTACTAGCAGAACCCGGCATGACCGAGGCTGATGCTCTTCGTCGTGCCGCAGCTCTCGGCATAGACAAGCCTATTTACGTGCAGTATTTCAGCTGGCTAAAGGCACTTCTGCAGGGGGATCTCGGCTTTTCCTACCGTACATTTCAGAAAGTGACCACGATGGTGGGTGAACGCATCGGGCCGACGCTATTGCTGTCGGGAACAGCAATTCTGCTTTCTTATATTATTGCAATACCGCTGGGAATCATCTCTTCGCTCAAACCATATTCCATTCAAGATTATACTGCAACGGGCCTTGCGTTCCTAACCGCTGCCTCTCCCAGTTTCTTTTTAGGAATGATATTTATATATATTTTTACCGTTAAGCTGGGTTGGTTTCCAATGGGTGGAATGTATGATTCGGGAATGGCCGGAAGTTTACCTTCATTACTTAGGCACCTTATGATGCCTGCGGTGGCATTGGCTTTACCACAAGTTGGAAGTACCATGCGTTATGTGCGGGGTAGTATGCTGGAAGTACTTGGTGAGGACTATGTTCGTACTGCCAAGGCAAAGGGGCTTAAGCAGCAAAGGGTTGTCTGGATTCATGCCTTTCGCAATGCACTTATTCCCGTTGTTACAAATTTTGGTACATCCCTCCCTTTCTTAATTGGCGGAGCCGTCGTAACTGAGCAGGTTTTTAGCTGGTCTGGACTGGGAATGCTGATGGTTGCATCCATTGGTGCTCGAGATTACCCGGTTATCATGGGAATTACGGTTGTAGTTGCAATCTTTGTTCTGATTGGCAACCTTATAGTTGACCTGCTTTACGGTGTTCTCGACCCCAGAATCCGTTTCGATTGATATAGGAGGGAAAAGCTATGACTCAAACACGGTCAGTATCAGCCACGGTTACAAGAAAGCCGGAAAAAAAATCATATTACTCTGATGTTTTAAAACGTTTCAAACGCCACAAGTTAGCCATGGTGGGGCTTGTGATGTTGACGATTATTATACTGACGGTAGTTTTTTTACCGATAATACTACGACTTGATCCCTACACAACCATGGTTGCTCCAGCCTTATCGAAACCTTCCGCTGAGCACCCATTGGGTGTGGATGCCACCGGACGCGACAATGTCGCACGCTTGCTTTATGGTGGCCGTGTGTCACTGTTAGTCGGCCTTTTATCCACATTTATTTCCATACTTATAGGAGTTCCCTTAGGACTGTATGCAGCATACTATCGGGGTGCTCTTGAAGCGATAGTGATGAGGGTCGTCGATATTTTCATGTCCTTTCCTTCCATGGTGCTCATCATGGTGCTTGTTTCGGTTATAGGTCCCTCAATATGGTCGGTTACCATTGTCATCGGTGTGCTGGGATGGCCACAGTTTGCCCGGCAAATCTACGGCACGGCACTGAGCGTCAGGGAAAAGGAATACGTTGAGGCCGCAAGGGCAGTTGGTGCGTATGATTTCCAGATTATTACCCGCTATATCCTACCAAATGCAGTGGCACCAATATTAATTACTGCAACATTTCGTACTGCAGCTGCAATGCTACAGGAATCGACGCTTAGTTTTCTAGGAATGGGAGTGCAGCCACCCCAAGCTTCTTGGGGCAATATCCTTTACAGTGCTCAGTCAATTGCGGTGCTTTCAACCCGCCCGTGGATGTGGCTCCCGGCAGGTATTATGTTAATCATTACAGTGCTTTCTGTCAACTTTGTCGGTGACGGTCTGCGTGACGCTCTTGACCCGCGAATGCAGGTTTAGCTTTCCTTTACAACAAGGCGGCTCTTAGCCGCGTTAAACATAAAACATAGAAAATAATGGAGGGGTAAAATGTTTAAAAACAAACGCAAATCGTTAAGTCTATTTATGGTTGCAATTTTCATTGCTGCTGCTCTAATAGGTTGTGGAAACTCTAACACAACCACACCAAAAGAACCTGGTGCAGGAGAGCCTTCCGGTTCAGGAGAATCTGTAAAGCACGATGTAGTTACAATGGCTATGACTTCCGCTGCGGATACATTAAATCCTTATAATATAAGCGGTAATTATGGTGACGTTATTTTTGATCAAATTTTTGACCATTTAGTATATGTCACTATGGATGGTAAATTTCTCCCACGCCTTGCAGACAGCTGGGAAATGTCAGATGATTATACTGTAGCTACTTTTAAATTGAATAAAAATGTAAAGTGGCACGATGGTGAACCCTTTACTGCTGAAGACTTGGTATTTACCGCGCAGCTTGTTACAAATAAGGATGTTATTAGCAACCGAAGAAACTATTTTTCCAGTGTGGTGGGCACCGATGATAACGGTGTGGCTGAGGATCCCTCAAAGGTCGGTTTTGTAGCGGTTGATCCCCATACTCTTGAGATACACTTCAAGACTCCCACTGATATCAATGCGTTCCTAGCACTAGACTCTACACGTATTTATGCACTACCCAAGCATCTTTTAAAAGATGCGGATCCTGCTAAGCTCGATGCAGATCCTTTCTTCCAGAAACCCATTGGAACCGGATGCTTTATATTTGACAAGCAGGTTGCCGGTGAGCGCTATGAACTTACTGCAAATGAAGACTACTTTCTTGGTGCACCCAATTTCAATAAGCTTGTCATTCGTGTTATGGATGCTGCCAGTATTGTACCCGGCTTGATGAGCGGAGAGATCGACCTCACAAGTGCACAGGGCGAGGTTCCTTTGGACGACTGGACCCTGATACAGGATGCAGATGGTATTAAACCGGCTGGTGTCCAAAGTTATGGATATCAGTATATGACAATTAACTGCAGTAAGGAGTACTTTAAGGATGCTCGAGTGCGTAGAGCATTCAGTATGGCGATTAACCGTAAGAATATCGTAGACCAGCTGCTCTTTGGTGAAGGTGTTATTGCTGTCGGTCCACTGGCAAACCACCACCCTTATTTCAACGAAAAGATCAAAGATGATCCGTATGACCCTGAAGCAGCGAAAGCTCTACTTGAGGATGCAGGTTGGGATTTCAACCGTGAGTTGGAATTTTACGTTCCCACAGGTAACAAGGTTCGTGAAAACTCTGCAACCCTGATCCAACAGGATCTGGCAGCAGTTGGTGTTAAGACTAAACTCCAAGTCATGGACTTTACAACACAAATAAACAATCTGCGCGAAAGCAAAGGCGATCTCGGACTACTAGGCGGTGCAGGATCTGTAGACCCCGACGATGCCCGTGTGTTGTTGTCTGTTGGCACCACCATGAGCTTCTCTCATATTCAGGAATCTGCCCTGTTTGACCTTGCTACAGAAGCACGCAATAAACCAACCTCTGAACAGCGCAAACCTCTGTATTACGAGTTACAAGAAAAATTGGTGGAAGAAAGCCCCTATATTTGGTTATACCACGCAAATGTTCTTATGGCACACAGGGATATTTTTGACAATTTGCCAATTGAGGACTTTCCAAATCTTAACTATGCTGCACATACTTGGACCTTTAAAAAGTAACTAAAGTTTTGCCGTTACAATCCTGCTGATCTGTTCGGCAGGATTGTAATTTAATTGTAGGAAAGATCCATTTTTTTATGTATCGTTCGGATCCAGTTTATAAAAAAGGAGATATGCTTATGCCAAAACTCTTAGAGGTTAAAAATCTTAGAACATGCTTTTTTACAGAGGCCGGTGTTAAATACGCGGTCGACGGCGTTGATTTTAGCCTAGATACGGGTAAAACTCTTTGCATTGTTGGTGAATCCGGTTGCGGCAAAAGCATGACTTCTCTTTCGATACTGCGTTTAATCCCCGACCCTCCGGGTAAAATTGTGGATGGTAGCATAAAATTTAACGGTGAGGAATTGCTAGACAAGACTGAGGCACAGATGTGTGCGATTCGAGGCAACAAAATTTCGATGATTTTTCAGGAGCCCATGACCAGTCTGAACCCGGTGTATACCATCGGTTTTCAGATGATGGAAGTGTACCGGCAACATCGGCAGCTCAGCAGGCAGGATGCTTATGATAAATCTATCGAAATGCTGCATATGGTAGGCATTTCAGCACCAAAGCAAAGAATGAAGCAACATCCACATCAGCTAAGCGGCGGTATGCGCCAGCGAGTAATGATCGCAATGGCACTTGCTTGTAATCCATCTCTGCTAATAGCGGACGAGCCCACTACCGCTTTGGATGTGACAATTCAGGCCCAGATTTTAGAACTAATGAAGGAAATTAAAGAACGCCTAAGCACTTCAATTATGCTGATTACACATGACCTTGGCGTAGTGGCTGATATGGCGGAGGATGTTTTAGTGATGTATGCCGGTAAAATGATGGAATATGGCGATGTTTTTTCTATTTTTCACAACCCACTGCATCCTTATACGATTGGCTTGATGAATTCAATCCCACGTTTGGATAAGCCCGGCAATAGGCTGCATGTAATCAAGGGAATGGTACCTAATCTATTAGAAATGCCCTCTGGTTGCAGGTTTTCACCCAGATGTGACAATGCTATGCCCATCTGTCACGAAAAAGAACCACCCTTATTTGATATCAAAAGACACAAGGTTCGCTGTTGGCTGTACGCTGATCAGGCCAAGGAGGTTTGAGCAATGAGTGAGCAAAAAGTGCTATTAGAGGTTCGTAACCTTAAAAAGTATTTTCCGATTGGTGGAGGAATATTGCGCAAGCCAACCAATTATGTCAAGGCTGTGGATGGAATCAGTTTCAAGGTAATGGAGGGTGAAACCCTTGGCCTTGTAGGTGAATCAGGTTGCGGGAAATCCACACTGGGCCGTTCTATCTTGCGCCTTATAGAGCCAACAAGTGGCAAAGTTTTGTTTAATGGCAAGGATATTTTGAACTGCAATAAAAAACAAATGCGCTTAATGAGGCAACAGATGCAGATTATTTTTCAGGATCCCTATGCATCCCTGAATCCACGTATGACCGTGGGGGACTTCGTGGGTGAGCCTCTTGAGATATTCCACTTGGCTAAGGGGGAACAAAAAACACAGCAGGTTATTTCCCTCCTGCATAGAGTTGGTTTGGACGAACTTAGCTACAATCGCTACCCACATGAGTTTTCAGGCGGCCAGCGCCAGCGAATTGGTATCGCTCGGGCACTGTCGTTAAATCCAAAATTAATCATTTGTGATGAGCCCGTTTCGGCCCTAGATGTTTCTGTGCGTTCTCAGGTGCTCAATCTGATGCAAGATTTGCAAAATGAATTCAACTTAACTTACTTGTTTATCTCCCATGATTTGAGTGTGGTAAAGCATATCAGTACCCGTGTTGCCGTCATGTACCTTGGTAGGATCGTGGAGATTGCAGGGAGGAATGAATTGTATGACAACCCGCTTCATCCTTACACCAAGGCACTACTTTCGGCAATTAACGTTCCGGATCCTGCTGTTAAGGTTAAACGTATTGTCATAAAAGGCGATGTTCCGTCGCCCACCAATCCGCCTAAAGGCTGTCATTTCCATCCACGTTGCCCACATGCAATGGAGGTATGTTCACAGAATGTGCCTGAGTTGGAGGAAACCACGGATGGACAATTTGTGGCATGTCACCTTTACAATAAGCTGTAAGGTGAAGTATAAAATCAAAAGTTGTAGGGTAAAGGCATCTATTGCAAATATACCATGTATTTAGGAGGACTTATTCGATGAAATCACAAGAAGATGTGATTCGGTTTATTGATGAAAATAAACAGTTATATATCGACATTAGCGACAAAATTTGGGAATACGCCGAGCTATGCTTTAAGGAGTATCGTTCAGCTTCAGCCATAATAGAGGCTCTTAAAAAAGAGGGCTTTAGAGTTCAAGAAGGTGTAGCAGGAATGGATACTGCATTTATTGCGGAGGCAGGCTTGGGTAAACCCATCATTGCTTTTTTGGGTGAATATGATGCATTGCCCGGATTGAGCCAGGAAGCTGGTGTTACCACTCGCTTACCCATTGTAGAAGGAGCACCCGGTCACGGTTGTGGCCACCACATCCTTGGTACCGGGGCAATGGCGGCAGCTATCGCACTTAAGCACTACATGAAGGGCAATAACATCCCCGGTATGGTTCGTTACTACGGTTGTCCAGCAGAAGAGGGCGGTGGTGGCAAGATTTATCTTGCTCGTGAGGGTTTATTTGATGATACCGAGTGTGCCATTACTTGGCACCCTA
>CAZFME010000040.1:0-17238 GCA_964520055.1 uncultured Clostridia bacterium | reverse complement strand
TTTAAGCTGCTATATAACCTTCTCCTTATTGGATATTTATATTGTCAATTTAATTAAACAGATTCAATGGGTATTCTCATGATTTTACCCACTACAGTAGACGTCTTTGGTTTTACAACTCTGAACGAAAATGCTTGTGTTTGTGCTGTCCTTTCAGATGCGGTACTAATGCTAAAATTACCAGAGGGCAAACACTTATGGAAAATATATTGCAATGTTGCAATAGGTTCTTCCGTTTCAGGATCAATCTCTAGTGTTTCTAATACTACTTGCACACCCTTGCCAAACACGCTATTGTCAATTTCAATTTCTTGAGTAGTTGCTGGGGTAGCATACTTATAGGTTCTCACCTCAACAGCGTCACCAGCTTCAGCAGTAAGTAAAGTCACTTCTTTACCAGAAACCGTATAACCAGTAGTGACGGGTATCTCAATACCATCTGCATCGTAAATTGCTAAATTATTATCAGTTGCCAATGGCTCATGCTCAAGGGTAATAACCACATCCGTGTCAGACTCTTCCGCTTCGTACCAGCGTGGCATTGCCCAAGCCTCTCCTGCGCCAGTAGCAATATCCTGCCCTAGCTGTTGTGCAATCCAGTCGTACTTGAATTCACCTTCAGTAAAATTCAAGGTAATATCTCTGTCTGCATGTAAAATCCCAACTAGTGCATTTCCACGCCCGTGACGCACATCGTTTTCTTGCACAGAAACATCAATATTGCTTTCTGTTAATGAAGTAGTACCGATGACCTTACCATCACTATCGACAAGAATTGCCTCAAAAATATCTGCAATGATGCCCATATTTTATTCCTCCTTATTGTTTTAATGCTTGATTTAATTTGCCTAACTTATCTTTAGAAACAAACAAATCATCATATGGATTATGAAATAAATCTAAACTCTCCGCAAAATCCTCAATAGTACGCTCATCGCCAACGCTTCTAAAAATAACATCAGAATCATGCCTTTTGGTTTTGCGGTAACGATAAAAATCAGCATATAGCTGATAAACCGTATATCTTTCCTGCATTTCATCATAATGAATATGCTTGTATCCAGACACGGTAGTAATCATGTCTTCCACGGTAATATTTGGAGCATTTTTTTGCTTGGCCTTAATAACCTTCATTGCCCATTCTTGTACTTTTGGATTTTTATAAACTTTTTGCTCAAACATCAAGTTCTGTTTCATAATTATTTTTCTAACCTGTTCATAATTAGAAAAGTCAACAATGCGATCTTGCGTTTCATTGGCGAATATATATAAATTTTCATCGACCGCATAAAAGTCCATTTTTTCTCTAGCCACTAAAGTAAATAGCCTTTCAAGACTTATTAGTAAATCCTGCAAACTATATCCCAATTGTTCATGGCTTAAATACATCAGTGCCAACAAGGGCAATTCGGTTTCCATAAAATGATTTTTTGATATATATAATATTTTTGAACATTCATCAAACTCATCATAATCTTTAAGAAGAATGGGATATATATTGCCTACACCTTCAACATGTTCTGGTTGAGCAAATATATGATTTAACTTACTCATAGGCTAATCCTTTCGCAAGCCCTTCATGGTAGAACTATTTACGGTTATCCATAATGTAATACCTGAATAATCATTGCCAACCTTAAAAATTCTAAATCTAGTCACCCTATTGGGTTTAATCCCTGCGACCAGTTGGTTATCTATCATTTGAGCAATTTCATCACATATGCGAAACACTCTAATTTTACCACTGCCTTCTAGTAGCCACTTTTTATTAGGCACTACAATGTCAATAGTAAAATTCAAGTTTGATATTGGTTCACTTATTAAATTTCCTTCTAGAGGATTAAGAAACAGTGTGCATCTTTCCTGCGATAATATTTCTTCATCAAATGGTTGCAGTTGAATATTTGCACCAATTAAATCTTCATTTATATCAGGGTGGGAGAGAGGCTTATTATCAAGATAGACCAAATATTTTAAAACATTTTGGTTGCTGACAATTAAACCTAAAATTTTTGATAGATTATTTTCTATATGTTTAAATTTATAACTTGTCTCCATTTATCCACCCCCTAAAATAAATTTACCAATTCAATTTCTTTTTCCACAAACTCCCCATTATCAACATTTGTAGCACGTAATGTGATTGTATAGCCATGGCCATTGGCCTTAATAGAACATGTTTTGTCGTCTACGGCAGTCAATTTATATTTATCTTGTGGCGCATCGCCCAACACCACAAAAGTGAATTTAGCATTTTCATCTTCACACACCACACTATACGTCCGTGTCATATTGATTTTTATAGTATCGTTACCATCAATATAAAAATCAGAGGGAAGGGGAGAGGGGATGTTTTGTTCTTCTTGTGTAAATTCCATTTTTAATACAAGAATACCAGGCATAATAACTCTGTTTATATCAATTACCTTATAATTATCACCAGATAAATTATAAACATCATTTCTACTAATAGATGAAGATGTTTCATTATTGCTCACATAAACCATAATGTTTTGGTCAGGAAGGGAGATGTATTTAGCTTCTTCATAACCCATAGAGTACAAGTTTACCTTGTTTTCGACCACACAATGTAGTGTGTATAAAATGTCATTTTGATAGTGATTTATGGTATTGTTGCATAGCCATACCTTGCCAGTATATTGAACTGGATTGGTTTTGTTAACTTTAACACACAACCATTTTTCATTATCAAAGTCCAAAACATCGCCCACCGATAATATATCGCCAGGCTTCATTAGGATATTTTTTATGTTTTCATCACTGGTATCTACAATATTTATGTCCGTATATCCAGTATCGTTATTGAATATCGCTTGTCGAAATGAAGGATTGTTGCAGAAATCATCAACAATGCCGTCACGCATTAATTCAATTTCTCTATCGCGAACAGAAGATCCATCAATACTCATACGTGCCTCATATAGTGTCCAATTTGCCACAACCCTTCACCTCCAATCATATTAAAATGTAGCAGGAATAAACCTTTTCCAACTGACATTATCTTTATTGCCTTCTTTGTCACACCAATAATAATAGGGATCGACATATACAATACTATTAACTTCAGGACAAGGTGTGCCATATTGTCCCCCACTTAATTTAGTCACATCATTACCCCAAGTAGCATTAGTAACATCTGTTTCTACTGCAATGCTATTGCCTGCTGTGCCCACCGCTATATAAGACACAACAACCGCATCAGTCTCATCAGTGTTAACCGCAACAGCAGTTACAATTTCAGATTTTGCGTTAATTGTAGCAGTTAATTTAGCGACAGCATTTTCAGCAGTTAAAACATCACCGACCACTACTGGGATATTTGTTTCTTCAGCATCATCAGCAGCAGCTACAAATTCAAAAACATCATCACCAATAGTGACTGTTTCGGCAACTTCTATAGCGCCAGAAAAAGTTAATGTAGCAGTAGCTGGTTTAGGATTTTTAGGGGTTACATCACTGAACCATTTACTTTTTAAGTAAAGTTCTTGATAAGCCATATGTCTCATTCCTCCTTCATATGGGAATACTTGTTCTTCAGTTTGTTAATAATCCCAATACACTTAAAAGTTTCACGCTTAATTGTTTTATGATTGCATTTATTTTGAGAAATGTATTGGAGTATAGAAATTAAGGATAAAAAATTTACATCATGTTTCAATTTAACCACTACAGATTTTGTTCCAGCTAATTCTAGCAATAGAGACTCTAGATATTCCCTTAAGGTATTTGGCTCATTCTCAAAAATTGGCAATATTTTAAATACCTTATTCGTTAAAAAATTTAAGTAGTTTACTAAAAATTGATCATCATTAAATGCATTAATATTAATCTTAACCATAGCTAATCCTCTAAATATAATGTATATCTGACTATCATTTTAGAGATTTCTCTATCTAATTCTTGACTTAGCATAGTAAGCCTATGCAAATGCATTGATTGAGATGATAATTTCCAATCTTTGGTAGACATTCTTTGACGAATTAAATCAAGATTATATATCTTGTCATTAAGCCAATACTTTCTCATGATGGTTGCAATAATTAGCTTTTCTTCATCTGTTAAATCAATATTGAACTGTTGTTTGGTATCATCTTTATCGTATAAATCTTTATTACACGCTTTAAATCTAGTGATTGCTTTGATTCTTAAATTGTTTAAAATCTCTTCTTGATCATCAACATCAAAATCTAGCAATGTTGAATCAGAAATATCACTTAAAAACATGTTGTCAATGTCGGAATAGGGTGTTGGCATATAATCACCACCCTTATTTAATATCAATAATTTTTGGTTTATTTGTCTGTTCAGAATCAGTAGAAGAAGGGATTAATACATCTAAACTAATATCCATTTCTTTTTCAATGAATTTCTTAATCCTGATTGAATCCAAAGTGCCTTCTCTAATCATTCTAGCAGCATATTCAGCAACAGAATTTTTATACCCTTGTGGCAAATTGGCAAATTTACGTTTAAATCTATCAAAATCTAATTTAAATAAATCTTCAATATCATTGACTTCAATCATTTCTTTATAATATTGATATACATTGGCATATTTAAGAATTTCAACTTCATCATCTTCCATAATTCTAATCCAAGGTTCTGTGATAAACCTTCTGTCGGAATTTTTAAGATTAATAAATTCGCCCAGCTCCATATAATTTAAATCATTTGTATTTTCCCAAACAATCATATATCCCATTTGTCTTTTACTTTTGTAGATAAGGCGACCCCTAGCGATATTTTTAATACAAATCATGCGATTTAAATCAGGCTTCCATTGTTTGGGTTCTTCAACAATAGGTTGTTTTTTATCCACGTTTGTTTCTGTAAAAGCAATTCTAATTAATTCTTCCTGCTCATCAGTAAGTAAATTTAAGTGACTTTTTACATCAATGCCTAAATCATTTGCCAATGCAATCAAATCCTTATTGTCCACACCTAATTCTTTAGATAATTCATGTATTTTCATTACAATATCTCCTTTAACCCAATATAAGAGAGGAGGGGCATTAACCCCTCCCAACTATATTTATATTATTACGCAGAAATTTCATATTTACCAAATAAGTCGGTAATGACGATACCAGTACCGTACTGATTAGCGAAGAAATATTCTTGAGTTAAATCAGCATTAGCCATAGCATCGCCAGAAAGAACTCTTGATTCACCTTCGGTTACGAATTTAACAGGTTTTTCATCAGTTGTTACCACATAAATATCATTTTCGGACAACTTAAAGGTATGTGTGCCAACACTATGAACCTGTTTAATTCTCATCATAGGAACGCCATTGAAAGAGCCGTAGTGTCCCATCTTGTAAACATCTTCTTTAGCAGAATCAGAGACGGTAGCCGTATTAACCTTTCTTAATGCTTTTAAAGTACCAGCGATCAACGCTTGTTTGCCCGTAGCAGCCTCTACGTGTTCGATTAGCGTGATTAAGTCATCTTCGGAAAAACTTCCAGAAACTGTAAATGCAGAGGGCAGAGAATCAAACGCGCTAGTAAATGCGGTATAAATATCTTCATTAATTCTTAATTTAAATGCCTTATCTAACGCATCAAGCATTTGGTTAAAGTCAACACGGCCAGAGAGTAGGCGAGAAAGATGCTCGTAAATTTTAACACCTTTCCAGCTAGTAGGAATGCTAATGTTAGTACCAGCATCTAAACGTTGCCTTCTTAACGCAGTAGTGCCATCTGCAATTTCAGAGACAACAAGCATAGTATTGTCGGGAACATAGAAGCTATTTTGATCTCCGAGTGCCACGTTTTTAAACTCTACAAACTGTTTGAAGAAATTATCTTCTGGTAATCCTTCAAGTACAGTATTGTCAAGAATTTCTTCGATAATTTCAAACATTTCCGCACCATGACGGCGAAGGGCTTTATAATCTAACTTTGTAGAACCACCATTTAAATCAATTAGTGCTTGACGCAATACTTCATTTGCATCATCTCTTGAATATTGTTCAGGCAATCTATTTTTATAATTCTTTTTTGCTAACCGAACTAATTGTTGAGTATCAGTCATTTTTTATATTCCTCCTTTATAGTATTAATTTAATTATTGAATTGATTGCATTTCAATTACGTTTAAAACCACACCCGCAACAGTTTCTCTGGCAATAATTTTGCCATAGCAAACTTCGTTAGCTTCAATTTTATCTTCCTCAACCCATTTTGTGCCAGTAGCACCAGGAACCACAAAGTTGCCCACAGCAGGAAGGTCATCAGCGTCATCAATAGGAGTAATGCAAGCATCAGAAATAGAGAAAACATCTCCTACTTGAAGTTGCAACAAAGTAAGGTTAGCACCTGCTTCATTCCTAAACTCTTTTAGTGCAGCATTGGATTTTAAAGTTTCGTCATAAACGATCTCTGGGGTAGCAACAATGTAAAGATTTTTAGCAGTTACCGCCCCTGGGGCAACAACTTTCCACAATTCTCTTTCGCCGGAAATCAAGCTATCCAATTTTACAATATTGCCATTTTCAATTGCAGTTGCGGTTTCTCCAACATAATAGCGACCACTCTTAATGCTACCATCCTTGGTAGCCTTCATGTTGTCACTTCTAAAAACACCATAAGAATTAGCCATAATTAATTTTCCTCCTTATTTATATTATACTTTTGAAACAGATCATCAAATTCTCCAACTTCATCATCTTGACTTTTAGAAATCTCAATTTTAACTTTATCTTTTTTAGTAGGTTGTTTAGCCGTAAACTTAAAACTAGTACCGTTTTTAACCAAAATAAAAGCAACTTCTTTTTCGAGTTGCCCCAATTCATACTCACTTGCTTTTTGCTTTAGTTGTTCGTATTCTTCGTTTCCTGCAAGCTGCTCATCAAATTGAGCAAATAATTCATCTTCAGCCTGCTTGCGTTCTTCGGCAAGTTTAGTTGCTTGGAATTGCTTTAGTTGCTCATTTTCTTGTTTTAAAGCAGAATAATTACTTCTCATTTCATCAAGTGCATCTTTTTCTTCTTTAGTTAGTCTTTCCTGGAATAACTCAACTCTTTCACCTTCAAGCGCTACATTTTCATCATCTTTAATATAGTCCTGGCGATAAATTTTACCATTAAACATGCCCTGGTATTCAAAATAATCGTCATACACGCGATCAATATAATACCATTCATTGTCTTCTTCTTCCACAAGCTCAAGCAACTGATACAGTGCTCCGCGAATGTCTTCATGCGACAACTCAAATGATTTAACAAATTTTTTTGGCTCATTATCATCATTAGTATCATCATCATCGTCATTATTAGTATCGTATTCGTCTTTTAGTTTTTGTTCAATTTCTTCTATTGATAAATCCTCAATACTAAAAGACAAATCTTCAAAACTGAGACCATATTGTTCTAGCAACGCCTTTACCTTTTCATCCACAATACTACCCCCTTTATCTGTGGAATCAGCAAGAACACTTTTTAATTCTTGCATCATTAAAACAAATTTTTCTCTATGATCATCAAAGGTTTCAGTAGTGGCAAGAGCATTTTTCATGCCAGTTCCAAAATCTTTGTTTAAAAAAGTAATGCCTTGATATCTATAGTCTGTGATGTTGTAAACATTCTCTTTTGCATTATAACTATATGCATCTACTATAATTTCCATAGATAACTTTACTTCTTTATCTCTCTCTATAATATCTTCTGCATAATTAGAATACTCTCGCCAAATATATGCATCACAATAAACATAGTTTTTACCATCATACTCTTCAATTGTATGATTACATGTTTCTGGCACTACTCCAATAGGCACTTCTTTATAAATCAGTTTATATTCACCATCTTGCATTTTGTGCTGTTCCAAGACCATATCATGCCCACCAAACTGTGGCTGATCATCTTCGTCAAAAATAACATGAGCAAGAATCGGAATATTTTTGATAGAATCACGTGCCGATTCCATGTCTGATACCATAAAATTAGACCTGTTTGGATTTACCCCATCGTGGCAAACCCTCAATCGCATTTTTATAAATTTATCAGAATCAAAATCCTCGTCAATTTCATATGTGGTAGCAAGTGAAAGATGCTGTAATTCCTTTAAGTTACCCAAACATTTTCACCACCCTTCTCTAAAAAATCATTCTGTCGCTGAATTTACATTTTTTAATTTCATCTTCCTTAAACTCACGTTTGTTGTTCTCAAATATACAAACACCATTGCTTTCAGAAATTAATTTATATCCTTTATTTAAAAGTATTTGTTTAGTATGAGAATCGAAACAATGTATAAACTTCACAAATTATAATACCTCCTTATTCCCTCACATCAGGATTGTTGGAATCTTTATCCCTAGTTGTTTCTCCTGATTCTGTCAAATCATCTTCATCTTTTTCTGGTCTGCCCCCATCTCCAGACTGTGTGTAGCTTGTAGACAATGGTTTCCAGTTGTCAACAATATTCAAGACGGAATTTTCAAGAAATCCCATATGTAATATAGAAGAAGGACTTTGCCCCAATGCTGCTGCATATTTTATCTTATTGGGTACACCAAGAGTTGCCCCCTCTTTGAGGGTTTTAATATATTCATCCCTACTATATCTAGTTATATCTAAAAACTCTACTTTAAATTTGATGCCCTTATTAACATCTTTTAACTTTTTGTTTACCCATCTTTCTAGCTGTCTTAATACCTTAAATGAAACATTTTCATCTACGAGAATACTTTTCGCAACAGTAGAAGCAGTAGACCCACTATTGAACAATACTTGTGAAACACCTGCACTATCATAAATTGATTGTTGCGCTTCACTAACTCTATCGGTGTCTTTATCATTTTTATCTACCCGAATAGCATCCACACTATCAAAAATAGAAAGGAGAGAACCAACTTGGTCTGGTAAGTTTGCTGCCATTCTATCATAATACTCTTTGGCAATATCCAAACTAACTGCAAAATTATTTTCTGACTCACTTTTGTCCTTATATGGAATTTTTGCAACTAATATTAAATAATTTTCTAGCTCCGTTTTTGATAATTTTAAATCCTTATATTCTTCTAGTGTCCATATTTCTTCTGATAAACCGCAGAATGGAGGAATGGGATAATCTATAGATTCGGCAACTTTAATACACAAACTATTGTTCGGATCAATTTCTTGCCATCGTTTTTTCTTGCCTTTTTCCTTATATATATCAAATTTTTTCTTGAATTCTTCTGGATATTTGTCTAGTTCATCTTTGTGCGTCTTAAAGAAATGAAAGTCAAAGCTGAATGTATAACACCCATCTTCAATGCCAGTTATTTGACAATAATCTGGATCTAATGGCATTAAAAAATATGAATCAGGATATCTAAACTCATAATAATATGACACATCATCAATCCACGCACGTTCACACACCTTTAAAAATTCGTGCTTCAAATTCATTACTTCTACATAGTTAACAATATTAATATATTTCTTTTTTACTTTGTCGATTAATTCAGGGGTGGGAGTAAAGTCATTCATGCCATAAGGCTCTATCACATAATCAAATGTAAGCATAGTGGCAAAATATTGCACCAATCGCTTATAATGAGTAGATGTATCATATAAAAAGCGAGAGAGCTTGCGTAATTGCTTTTCATATTTAGCAGGATTAGCAAGCCAATTCATTACATCTGTTTTAGTGAAATTTCTATGAAAGGTATATTGGACTTGTCTATTGGTATTTAAGTCTCTAGTAACTAAACTAGCCAAATTTGCAAATAGCAATTTTTGAAACTGCAAATTATCTCTGTTTTGTGGAGTATTGACATTAATTATTTCTTCTTTTTTATCCGTCACATTGTCACCACCCTTCAGATATAGTATAATTATATTACTAATCTATTTTCCTTTATAAATTTTGGGTTTGCGGAAGTTGAATAGTTTATTTATGTCGATATTTGAGTTAATTTTGTTTTGTTTATTTTTCTTTTCTTTAAGATGTATCCAAAACAAACCATACATTAAAGCCGAGAATTTATCTTTGGGGATTGATTTAGAAATTTGTTCAATATCAGAATCATTACCACGTTGCTTATACTTTAAATTCATAATCTCATCACATAAATTATTTGTGAGAATATAAGGAATTTCAGCCCTGGCTAAATCTTCACTGTCGTCTTTAAATTTCTTTTTATTCTTTTTTTCTAAATCCTTAATTCCTTCATTTGGTACTTTCAATAACTCAACATCCAATTTATTAAACACCTTCATGATATTATTAATCATGTCGCTGTTTTTAGTTTCTTTTCTTTGTGACTTTAAGGCATAAACCATTGGTATTGCGTCTGGAGATTGGTATTTTGTCCATTGATTATCAATATCGTTTACGACCTTGTAGGGTGGGTTGCCATCATTCAAATCTAGCACTAGTTGGTCTACTACACCAGAGCCGATGCCATTGGCATCAACTATCAATATGCTTGCTTTGTACTCTTTAACTTTTTCTTTTAAAAATTTAGCTTGCCAAGTATCATGCTGCCCTTCCATTGAAAATATGTTAACAATTTGCTTGTGGTAAGTACCATCACCACGTGGCATAATTTTTATTACCACTAAAGCACACAAAGCACTTTCTTTGCCTGTTGTTCTTGATACATCATAAGCCAACACATATTCCACACGAGAATCACCACAATGTTCCCATTCTGGTATTGATAATTTTCTACATTTGTTCAGTTTTGCATCAGAAACCAAGCTGTCGGAACTAGAACCTGTATAAATGGATTCATATTCTCGCATAAAATCAAGAATGCTATATGTAGGAGATTCCCTTTTTTCCTCAACAAAATCAATATCTAATTGACCATACATACAAGGTAATTCATAAGAATTGCCAGTACAAAATGCAGAATCACCATTCATCATGTCGTCAAATATCTCTTTGCATTTAGCATAAGCAAATTGTTGTTGAGGAGACGCAGTTGTAATATAAATCTCTCTCTTATGTATTTCATTAGGATCAACTTTGCCACACATTGCTGTTCTAGAATTTGCCATTAATGGGATGACAACTGAATTTAAAATATCTCCGTCAAATTTTTTATCTGCGATTTCTTCTATTGCACCACCAAATCTACGACCACCACGAGAACTATCTTTCATTTGTACTACATCATATTTACTACCATTGTAAAAAACTAATTTTGTATAATCTTTTTCTCTTTTAAAAATCTTAACTTCTTCTCTTAAAAGAGGAAAAAAATCAAATATATCATCTAAACATTCTTGTGTAATTTTAGCACTTTGTTCTTTTCCTGGGGCACAACAGAACAATTTCGTTCTAGGATACATAATACACAGTAAAACAAAAGCTAAATTTTGTAAAAACGATTTAGAAGTACCACGAGTAGCAGTAATAAATACTTTTCTATATCTAAACATTATTCTTAAATATATTCGTTGGTAAAAATATAATTTTATTTTTGCATCTTCTGGTTGAATAAAATCAAGAAATTTATCAGGGTAGTAACGGAAGTAACTACATAATTCCCTCCATTTAGGTTTTAATGCTTGAAAATCCTTTACCTGTTTTTTATTTACCTTCCTAACTTCAAAATTATCTGGATTAGTATTAAAATTACTATCTTTTCTAGCTCTATCTTTTAAGCTAAAATTATTATAGCTACTCATTCATATCACTATCCAATTCTTCCAAATCAGATAATTCAATTAAAGAAACAGCATTTTCATCTATTTCATCAGATTCTAATTTTGGAGTATTGGAAGGGGGGGTAGTTAATTTTTCTGACTTGTTAAACTTCAACATAAAATTCAAAATAAACATTATCGTTTTATCTACGATGTCTTGTTTTGCACCATTTATTTTACGATAGTATTCCCAAGGTGGTATAAAATCGTCTTTTTCAACTTCAGCATAGATATCCCCAAATCTTCTTATTCCACCTGCTTTATCAGCTTCACTCATATCACTAGTTCTTAATCTTGCATCAGACATGTATTTAGAATATAAATCACCTAGCTGTTTTGCTGCTGAATAATTCGTACTTTCAATAGCCTTGTCAATCTGCAATGATAGCCTTGCAATTTTCCTTATGTAATCATCATCCTGTGGAGTTTCTGGCTTATTAATGTCTACCATAGATCGATAAAAGTTTTCCAATCTTATATATTCATCTGGCTCCCAGTTGCGACCCCAAGACGCAATTAGTTCATCTGTAATTATGACACTATCTTCAAGTATTCTAGGATCTTCACTGCCTTCAAAAACAGAATGCTTCCATGTAAGATGCCTATTTTGCGTAAGCCCTAAATTTTTAAAATACGTTCCTACGGGAGAAGATGGATTTTCTTCAACAGAAACTTGCCACAAATCTTCTATATATGGTCTGTCTACCAATTTCAATGTTTCTTTTATTTTTTGTATAGATATGTTCCCATTAATATCTAAACACATTTTTTGTATGCAATCCTTACAGTAAGGCAATCTGCCAGTAGCATGCATAGGATTATAACTAGTATAGAAATTATATTCTTTTTTTGTTTTTGCACATGCGATGCATGTTAAATCTTGTTGTTTACGTGGCTTTGAATATTTTTTTGTTCTAGCCAATCATTTTACACTCCTTTAACTCAAAAATAATTTAGCACACAAAAATACGCCCACTTGTGGGCGCACCATCTACACTAAATTATATCATTCATCATCATAATATTCTTCACCTGAAGGGGGGTTGTATTTAAAACCAATGGCATCTACTATACTACTATCTTGCTGATTTATTTCTGGATACTCACGGCTAAATATAGCAGCCATCTCTTTGGCGCGAATTTGATAGAGAGTAGCTAATTCAGACAACTTGTACCTAAATACATCTAACAAAATATCCAATATTGGAAAACCATATTGACTAATAAATATTCCTATAAAAATTCCTACAAACATATGCACACCATTTTAACCTTTCGGTGGAGTGAACTTTTGGTTGCAATATAACGCAATATTTCCTTATCTTTACCCCGTAAATCAAAATGCGGGCTACCTGGGGTCTATCTTGGAAAAAACACTTAATTGTACTTTATCGTGTGGATAAACGTGTTTTTCAGCTTAATCAAACAATTATAAAAAAATACGAGATGGTGCAGGCACCTTCTCGCTAAAAACCCATATGGGTTTTTGTTCTTCAGTTCATATTATACACATAAACCGTAGAGAAATTCTCTAACCTTAATGCATTAAACCTCGCTTATTTGAGGGTAGCGAATCTCCCTGCATTAAATATAGCTATTAATAATTGCTTCCAATCCATTTTCATCATCCCACACAAATGCCTGTCCTTTTTTTTGTCCGCCAACAAACCCACTATTATAAGTCCATGCATCGTCTCCGCTAATAGAACTCATCCATCGCATAATAATTCCATTCTTTTCATCAACTAGCATCTCTCTGTGAAAGTGGCTTAAATGAAACTCCCTATATTTGGCTTTTCCCCATAGTTCAGGTACATCATTTTGCATACAATAAATTATATTCTTTTTTTCGTCACTACCATGTGCTAGTCCCAACAGCGTTTTTCCAATTAGTCTATATTTTCTATTATTAAAAACAGAGTCAACTTCAACATTATCATTGTTCAAAAAATGCCAATATATTGCTTCCGTCATAGTGTATGATGTTATTTTGTCATGATTTCCACCAACATAAATAACTTCCACTGGAGCAATCTCTAAAAGTCTATAGATAATTTTTATTATATTTTTAAGCAATAATTTATATAGCACATCGTATTTTACGTCTGTATCTTGTGGAGTTCCCTTGGTTGTAGTATTAAAGATGTTGTCGATATTTGCAATATCCTGACCAAACGGGAATATTATTTTCTTAATTTTTAAATGTTTTGTACGATTAATAATGTCTTCAATTACCATCCATAATCTTTTTATCCCTATATCAGTCGAATATTCATTTCTGGTTTCATCAAGCATGCATAATTTATCTATGTGGGCATCTGCTATATTTATCTCTAATGTTTTTCCCCTGATGTCATAAGGGGCAGGATAAACAACAGGACTATCAAGGTCGAGATCTTCAATAACTTCCTTAACCCACATTGGATCAAATGTCACCAATTTAGGCTTAACTACAATTTTAGAAGAATAGAGAGTTTGTATTCCATTTTTTTTAGTATTTACATTCCATATACTATTTTTAGCTGATACTAACTCAAATTGCGAAGAATCATAGCCGTGTGCTTCTAGTAAAAAATTCACATCTTTAGCTTGGTTTTCGCTCATTTGAATTAATTTATTACTAGTTTGGCTGCCATCTTTATTTAAATCAATAGTAGCCTTATATGTATCATCTATGCTAACATTATTAGCATTTAATTTATTTTGTTTCTTCAATTCACGTTTTACAAAACAACGAAAACTCTCGCCATTGGCAAATGGGTAGCCATATTTTGTGTTTAATGATTCCCACGTTTCGCCAGGGAAAGCTCCGCCACGAAATTTTATACCAATATCTAATAAATCCTTTTTCTCCATAGGATTCCTCCCAACAAAAATAGGATAGGAGGGAAGAACCCTCCTGCAAATATCTATAATTTATTCTTTTACGATAGGAATCTTTTTCTTTTCAGGTCTATCTAAAATTAAAGTAATAAACGTCAAGCCATTCTTACTACTTACTTTAATTTTTTCAATTTCATTCATAATACTCTGGGCGATTGGCAATTCAAAATATGTGTCATATGTAAAACCCTCAAGCACAGTTGACCCACTAACCTTTAATCCATAACTGGTTTCTTCAACTTTTACATCATCAGGATTAATACCAATTGTTTCACACACGCATACATATGTTTTATCATCCTTCTTTTGCCAATTCGATGGCAGCATGTCTTTGACACGAGAATTAAAAACTAAACTTCTTGCCTTACCAAAACCCAAAAACTCATCAATTGCATCTTCAAAAAATTTTGTCATAATAAAAATACCTCCTAAAAATAAAAATTATATTGATAAAGTAGGGAAATCCTACGTCTATCCTGAAAATTATACTCACATTTTATCAGCTATCTGCGCAATTTCAGAACGCCATATATTAGGCAATATTACTTCACCATAGCATTTTTCATTCCTAAATATTTCAGATAGTTTACGCATTCCGTTATTTTCACCAGAGAATGCTTGCAAGTCTACTTGCTGATTATAATCACCATCAATAATTAGTTTATTATTCCTGTCACCCACACGCTGCACTGTTAATTTCATCAATTCAATATCTAGATTTTGTGCTTCAGAAATATACATGATAGAGTTTGGCGGTGTTTCATAACCCCTAATATCCCCAACGGGAATAAGTGTAATTGTTTCACTCTCAATAAGCCTATCAATTTCGCATTTATCGCCGAATTTGCCAAGCAACATAGACCCCAATGAACTCTGCATGAGCTTCTCAACTCTTGTGCCAGGCAAAAATCCGATCTTTGCACTATTTTTGGCATTTAAAGCATTTGTTACAATGATTAGCTTGTTATATATGTCTTTTTCAATTTGGCTCATTGCATAATTTAAAGCAAGATAAGTTTTCCCACTTCCAGCTTTTCCCTTTAGCAACGTAACCTTATTATCAATCAAGCTATCCATAGCACAATACTGATATTCATCTCTGGGTTTAAATTTGCCAAAATATTTGGTTTCAAAATAATTATTTTTACCACGCTTGCCATCTGACTTAATTCTGACTAGTCCATCATTTGTCCATTTGGCAATTTCAATTACTTCATAAGACTGATTTCTAGCTATTAAATACTCATTTATATGTAAGTTGTATACATTGTCGTGAGGATGCTCATATAGTTCGGCTATCTCTTCACTGGTTAACTGATATTCTTGATATCCAGTATATTCTTGCTTATCATCATTAAATTCAAACATTTGGCAAGGAATGCCTAAAACCTTCGCCTTGATATACAAGTTGTAATCATCTGTAATAAACACACAATCCTTGTTGCATGAGCAGACATCATAAGCAGAAGAGAGGATAGTATTATCATTACCATGTTCTAAAAAACGTGTTACTCCACTATAATTGCTATTAAATATAATCTCAATATTGTTAGCCGATTTTAAATTTCTAATAGCTTGTCTTGCTTGATAGCCTATTTTATCACTTTGCTTCAAGTGATCCAATTCCTCTATAGTTACTATACTCATAAACACTTTGGAATAATCGGATACATTAAAATGAGTAGAGAGGAGGGTATTGGTATCTACGAAAATTGTTTTATCCATAGATTCATTCCTTTCGGAAGGATTATTTGTGTTACTGCATTTTTGCTAAATATTTGGCATAAGTAGAAGGCACGTATCGCTTTTTATTCCTTGCTTTCTTATAACGCCCAGTTATAATCAAATCAGAGTATTTACCTTTGTACATTCGCAAGTAGCCATTATCTATTAGCCACTTAACTTCATCAACCGATACTTGTATCAAATTTAATTAAATTCTCCTTTAAAAAATTTGTAGAAAATTATATTGTTCATGTGTTACTATTTTTTAGTTACTATTATTCTGTTCCACAACTATCGTATATTCATAATTAGCAATAATATTTTCAAACTCTTCTCTAATATTATTATCTTTAAAAATATATTTACCAGAATTATGAAAGTTAACATTTATCTTATATACACTAGATTTTGACACAAACTTATTTTTTATTTTTATAAGTTGCGGATTATTTGCCTTAATTCTTTCTATGTAATTAAAATCTATCAATTCCCTTATGTATTTACTAGATAAATGAGTGTGAGCTATTCCGATCCAATTAGACAGCCCAATTCTACTAATATAAAAAGAACCATCTTTATTGGCATATTTTTTTGCAAAACACAAAATTGCAAAAGCAGTTAATCTTGTATTATACCTATCAAACCTTTTGATTATTTCTTCTAGATCATTATTACTAATCCTAATATTTACATCTTCTACAATTTTTCTTCTGTCTTTTAAAGCTCTTTGAATTATGCTATTTAAATCATCTGTTATATATATGTTATTAGCTTTCGCCCATTTAAATATTTCTTCTCGTATTTGGAAGTGGTTATAATCTAAAGATTTAAAATACCTTGCCAACAAATAACATACTCTATATGTATAATGTTTATTTATCCGTTTACCTTCAAGTATTGCTTTTATTTCATTCATTTCGTTGAGCAGAAAAATCTACCTCCTGTAAGCTATAATTTCTACC
>CAZFME010000039.1:0-17776 GCA_964520055.1 uncultured Clostridia bacterium | reverse complement strand
CCCATGAGCATTTACAAAAGGGTTCTGAAGTATTTTTCTCTTTATTGGACAACAAGATTTTGCCACTAACCGATGCCCGGGCGTATACATATATGGAAGAACCTGAAATAAGAGAAGTTTATGTGGGAAATGAAAACCCTTGGACAGTGCTAATGCTGGACAATCCCTTTGGCAGTGCATCGGGAAGCCATGTCCTGGATCCCATCTTTGAAATTGCCAACAAACTAAACTTCCAAATAATAGCCTTTGCCGCCCCGGAGATAATCAAAGCTGAAATAAGTGAGCGTTTCCCCGTATTTTGGGCATTGAACATAGGGGATGAAGAATCGGGAAAATCAGGAGTAGTTACCGGACGGGTGATTCATGGTGGGCGAGTGAATAAAGTATAATTTTTTATATCTAATCATGTAATATTAAGGATTGACCAGCCAAGTAAAAAGCCTCAGCTCAAATATCATGGAGCTGAGGCTTTTGGTATTGTTTTACTTAATTAGTTTTGACAATTTTTTAAATTGAGGGGTTCCGGCTTTTTTCATTAGGTCAAAAAAGACTGTTTCAGTATTTGTAACTATTGCTCCCATATGGGACATTAGGGAAATACCATTTTGGTAGTTTTCCTTAGCCCGTGAACATACAGCATCTTGAACTACATAGACCTGAAATCCCTGAGCAATCAAGTCCCTTACCGTCTGAAAAACACAAACATGGGTTTCCATTCCTACTATGATTATCTTTTTTCTCCCTAGCTTTTCCAATGAGGAAGCTACTTCACCAGTATATGCAGAAAAGGTTATTTTTTCATAAGCCAAATTTCCTTCAAGATTATTCCTTAACTCCGGCACTGTTTTCCCTAAGCCCTTGGGATATTGTTCGGTAACTATTATAGGCATTTCCAAGTCTTTGGCAACGGCAACCAAAACATTGGTATTTTCAATCACATTCTTGCCATATTTCATCACAGGCACTAAACGTTCCTGAATATCAACCACCATTAAAACAGCATCTTCAGAGTTTAAAACAAATTTATCCAAGAAAAAAACCTCCTCAAAAAATAGATGAACCAAGATCTTTTACCTTATCTATATAATAATCAGCTGAAGGAAAGATCCGCAGTTTATATTTTTCCATGGACCTTTAATCTCAGCTTTTTAAATAGCCCCTTTTTTAGATAATCAAAGCTGAAATAAGTGAGTGTTTCCCCGTATTTTGGGCATTGAACATAGGTGATGAAGACGAAAAAGAGGGGAATTATCAAGATTAGGAATTAATTTCCCTGACAATCATTTTTGCAAACTCCTCAAAGTCAATCAATCTACTTTGGAGGGTTTTATCTTTATTCACTTAGCATCCTTCCTTCCACTATGCGCTTTTTAAGGTAATAATTATATTCATCATATATAGGCTTGATGTCAAAGTATTTTTGAAAAGCAGTTGCTTGAAAATCACATCTATATTCTTCATCTGTTTCATAGAAGATTTTTCCTTTTGAAAAGACCTCATATTGAATATAGGGAGGTGAATCATTAAGTATGACCAAATCAAAGTCGTCGGTGTGCAGGACATCGGATATATTGCCTATCAAATCGAGCTCTTCTTCAAAACCAATCTTCTTTCTGAGCAAAATAGCTATGTCAAGGTCACTCAAGTCTGTGGTTTTTCCTGCGGCATGAGATCCAAAAATATAAGCCGCTACTATGTTAGGATATTTTTTAAATAGATCGGGCAAATTCCGAAGAGCTTTTTCCAGTATATCCCCTTGTAACCCTTTCCCAAACTTAATCATAGAGTTCACCTCACCTGGATTTTCAATAATCCACACTTGTTTTATTTGAATATGTTTACTTTTGGAATTTTTGTGTTATAATATACATAAAGGTAATCGGCACCGTAAGGTGCGGTTGCCACAGGGGATTTTTTAATTAATAATCACACTGCGGCTCAGGCAGGGTGATTATTTTTTTTCCATACCGCACCACCTCCTTCCTTTGGGAAGTAGGTGGCAACCACACCCTGCTCTATCCGATTACCTTACCATATAATAGCATCTATTGTTGGAAAAGTCTATAAAAAAGCAATAGACGGGAGACCACAGGTCTCCCCTACGATGTAGGTATGTATTCACGCAGAGGATCCCTACAATGCAAATATGTATTAATGCAGAAGAGCCTACAATGCAGATATGTAATAAATATGTAGGGGCGAGTTTTGCTCGCCCGCCCGAACCTTATTATTTGCTAAAAATAACTGAAAAAATAACCCTTATGGTATAATGAAAAGGGTTATTTTTTTTAGAAAAAAACTCATATTCCAGGGTCAATTTATCGAGCTGACTCCGGAGAGTGGAAGGTTGAGATTTGTGAGTAAAACACTGGTACTAACTGAAAAGCCTTCGGTAGCAAGGGACATAGCCAGAGTCCTTAACTGCAATAAAAACGGAAATGGATTTTTTGAAGGACAAAAGTATATAATCACTTGGGCTTTAGGCCATTTAGTCACATTGGCCGAACCTGAAGCCTATGGGAACCGGTACAAGTCTTGGCGTATGGCAGATTTGCCTATACTGCCCAATGATATGAAGCTGGAGATTATCAAGCAGAGCAGAAGGCAATTTAATATTGTTAAAGAACAAATGCACAGGAACGATGTGAATAACATCGTTATAGCCACTGACGCCGGACGGGAAGGTGAGCTGGTGGCAAGATGGATAATAAAAATGGCCAATGTTAAAAAGCCCCTTAAACGCCTATGGATTTCTTCGGTGACTGATAAGGCCATAAGGGATGGTTTTAAAAATTTAAAAGACGGCAAACAGTATGAGAACCTTTATGCGTCGGCGGTGGCCAGAGCTGAAGCAGATTGGCTTGTGGGCATAAACGCCACCCGGGCTTTGACCTGCAAACATAATGCCCAGCTGTCCTGCGGAAGAGTTCAAACACCGACCCTTACAATGATTGCTAAAAGAGAAGAGGAAATTCAAAACTTTAAACCTAGGGAATTTTACGGCATCACCGCAAACGTGGGCAATTTGAAATTAGTATGGCAGGATATTCAAACAAAGGATATAAGGACTTTTGATAAGGAGAAAAGTGACAAAATACTGGCATCGTTGAAAGGAAAAAATGCTCAGGTCATTGATGTAAGCAAAACGCTGAAAAAAAGTTTTGCACCACAACTCTACGATTTAACCCAACTTCAAAGGGATGCCAATAAAATCTTCGGATTTTCGGCCAAGGATACACTCTCCACCATGCAAAGACTGTATGAAAACCACAAGCTTTTGACATACCCCCGGACGGATTCCAGATTTATCACCACAGATATAGTGGCTACACTGGAAGACCGGGTCAAAGCCTGCGGAGTGGGGCCTTACAGGACGGCAGCTTTTAAGATTAAGCGACCGATAAAGGGCAACAAAAGCTTTGTGGATAACAGTAAAGTAACAGATCACCATGCTATCATACCTACGGAACAGCCGGCTTTTTTAAATTCCCTAAATAACGATGAAAGAAAAATCTATGATCTGGTGGTGAAACGCTTTTTAGCGATGATGTATCCACCTTTTGAGTATGAGCAAACCACCATAAAAGCTAAAATAGGTACGGAGATATTCATTGCCAAAGGGAAAACTGTTCTAGCTTTAGGATGGAAAGAGGTTTATGAAGGCTTTGACGATGAATCCTCTGAAGATGAGAACTTAAATGATGGAATTTCCGAGCAAATACTACCTACCATAAGTAAAGGTGACGTACTAAAGATATCATCTATTTTCCAAACTCAAGGTCAGACAAGGCCACCGGCCCCGTTTAATGAAGGGACTTTACTTGCAGCCATGGAAAACCCGATAAAATACATGCCCAAAGACAACAAGGATTTGATTAAGGTAATCGGTGAAACGGGTGGTATTGGCACAGTTGCTACGCGGGCCGATATTATAGAAAAGCTCTTTAACAGCTTCCTGATTGAAAAAAGAGGAAAGGATATCTCTATCACCTCCAAGGGCCGTCAGCTACTGGACCTAGTTCCTGAGGAGCTTAAGTCCCCGGCTCTGACCGCTCAGTGGGAACAAAAGCTCAGTGCCATTGCCCGAGGTGCCCTTAATAAAGATGATTTTGTAAACGATATGAGAAATTATGCCAAAAGAGCAGTTCATGATATAAAAAAAAGTGAAGACAAGTTCAGGCATGATAATCTCACACGAAGCAAATGTCCTGAATGCGGGAAATACATGCTGGAGGTTAATGGAAAGAGGGGTAAGATGCTTATCTGCCAAGACCGAAAGTGTGGATATAGGGAAAAGCTAAGTAAGGTAACCAATGCCAGGTGCCCCAATTGTCATAAAAGACTGGAATTACATGGAGAAGGTGAAGGACAAATATTTATATGTAGCTGTGGTTATAGAGAAAAACTTTCGGCCTTTAATGAAAGAAGGAAAAGCGAAGGAAGTAATAAAGCTTCCAAAAGAGAAGTAGCAAAGTACCTACAAAAACAAAAAAAGGCTCAAGACAAGCCCATCAATACAGAATTGGCAGATGCTTTAGCCAAGCTTAAAGGCTTATTAAAGAGCTAGTTTCACATGGCAAAACCTCCACTATTCTATTTTAGCTACAAATCAGCATCTTAATTTTTAGTCAAAGATGTTCCGTGAAGCTGGGAATGTTTAAGGTCATTAAGATTGCCATATATCCTCAATCATTTCTTTTACTCCATTATACTGCTTTTCTGTAACAGGTATTCTCAATATGCAACAGGGCACTGATGGAAACTTACCATAAACCCCGGCTCCGGCCTCTTCTTTGACTTGACTAAAAGGAGTGCTGAACGATAGATGCAAAAGAACCGTATGCTGAATAGTAGACAGCGGCTACCAAAAATAAGTTTCGGTTTCGGATTACTTATACGGGGAAGTGAGATAATTGTCTCAACATGAATTTGGAATTATTAATTACATACCGGTACCTGATGTTTCTTTTGACGAGTACGAGCCGGAAAAATACAACTGTATTGTAGTTGATGACGATTTTGTTGAGCCTCTGCTTGAGAAATTAAATATACATGTCGATACGATATGAATCTTAAAGTTCCACAGCTTAGCTGTTACAGCGTCAATGTGATATAATAAGGGTGTGCTCAAAACAAGGTTACAAGGAGCGTATAAATGCGTAGAGAACATATCTCATACCCGGATAGCATACCCATAAATATTCAGCTACTTGATATAAGAGAATACCCTATTCACTGGCACCAATCCATAGAAATCCTGATGATTTTAAAGGGCAGTGTGAATGTCACTATTGAATCGGACACTTATAGGCTTGTGGAAAATGAGGTAGAAATAATAAATTTGGAGGAAGCTCACAGGATATTTTCCGATAAAGAGAACCTTGTATTAATGCAGCATATCGACCTGAATTTTTTTCAAAAGTATTATGATGATATAAAAAACATGTATTTTTATACCCATTGTTCTTTTGAAGGAGAGCCCCAAATCGGTGAGAGATATGATATGTTTAAAAAGTATCTTTCCATTATACTCTGTGAAGCTGTTCAAAAGGGTGAGGATTACGATGTATACGTGAGGGAAACCCTTGTAAAGCTTTTGTATCTATTGATAAATGAGTTTCACTATTTGATATATGAGAACAGGGATTTAAAGGACAATGTCGAGCAACTTCAGCGTTATCACAGGATAGCCAAATATATTTTTAACAATTACAATAACAAAATTTCACTTCAGGATATCGCAAAAAAAGAATTTTTAAGTATCCAGTACCTGTCTAATGAGATTAAAAATGCAATGGGAATCAGTTTTCAGGATTTTATCAATTTGACCCGGGCTGAAGAGTCGGTGAAATTGCTACTGGATACGGAAATGACTATTTCGGAGATTTCTGAAGAAGTGGGTTTTTCCCATACCAGGTATTATAACAAGCATTTCAAGCGCCATTATAAAATGACCCCCTTACAGTATCGTAAGAAATATAAATTGGATGATGAAAAATTTAAGAAAACAAAAAAGATAAAAGCCCATGACCCAAATATAGCCCTAAAGTTTATGACATCTTATCTGGAAAACTATGAAAGGTATAATTATGAAGAAAGAATATTTAAAATCAACGTAGATGCTTCCCAAAACCAAGGGGATTTTACCCATGAGTATAAAGATACCATTATTCTTCCTAGAGCCCACCGTATTTTAGAAAAAGGAGTTTGGGATTCCTTAAGGATAATTCAACACGAAATCGGTTTTGACTACGGCCAAATAACCCATGTATTTTCCGAAGAGATGGGTATTTACAGTAAAGGTATATTGAATTTTAAAAAGATTAAAAAGGTCATGGACATAATATTGTCCCTAGACTTAAGGCCTGACATCGTCTTAGGTGGAGAAAACTTCACACCTGATAGATATAAAAAATTAGTGGTTGGTTTTTTGGAATATTTTAAAGCAGAATATGGAAGTTATGAGATAAGCAAATGGAGATATACCATAGACAATAAAGCCACTGAGGAAGTTAAAGCTACGTTGTATGGTATATTGAAGGACGAGTATGATTTTATGGTTAAAGAAGAATGTATAAACAACCATGAAATAAACCCCGTTTACGATACGGCTTATATGATTCCTTCAGTGATACATCAAATTGTAAACAATAAGCCCATCTATAAATTTAAGGCCATTGATGAACTTTCAGAAGCCAAAAATCCCACTAATGCGATATTTTTTGGAGATAGGGGCTTGTTAAACTGGGAAGGGTTAAAGAAACCTTGGTACCATGCCTTTTATTTTTTGGGTCAGCTGGGTAATACCGTTGTAGCTCAAGGTGATGGCTATATTGTTACTTCCAAAGGGGAAGATTTTCAGGTATTGCTATATACTTATCATAAAGATATTCAAGCTCGTAGAGGTTTTTCCGTTAATAAACCTAGGGAGCGTCGGGATATGGCGGAAAAAAGATTTTCACTCAACATTACCAATTTGTGGTGCAATTATCGTGTAATCATGTATGAAATCAGTGAAGGGATAAACATTGTCTACAATCATTGGAAGGCCATGGGGGAGCCGAAGCAGCTGACCGATGAGGAAATGGGGCTTTTGAAACTGTCATCAATTCCTAGGATAACCCTAAGTTATAGAAAAAAGAAACCCGTTCAACATATAAATTTAAAAATTAGAGGTTGCGGAGCGGTACTGATATTATTTAAGGCATGTTAATTATGAAACACCTTACAAAGGTGTTTTTTTCTTTTTCTGCAAAAAGGCTTTTTTGCAAACACCTTAAGAAGGTACTTGTTATTCACCAAGTAAGTGAATGCAAAAGCTGCTGTTGGTGTAGTACAATAATGAGGTACTGATTTTGTAGAAAGTTTTAGTTACTATACTAAAATCATGTTATGAAAATTGGAGAGGATACAGTGGGATAAACAATAAAGCTTTTGCTGAAGGTCGGGTGGAAAAGGTATTGCTGAGATTTGCCCTGCCGGCCATCATTTCCCTATTGGTTTCTGAGCTATACGGAATGGTAGATACTTTTTATGTGGGCAGATACGTAGGCGCAAGTGCTATAGGAGCATTGACCGTTGCCTTCCCGATACAAAGACTGATGTCATCAACCGGACTTTGCATAGCGGTAGGAGCTTCTACAAATGTAGCAAGATACTTAGGTGAAAAGGATCATAAAAACCTCAGAATTACGATAACTAATGCGGTTATGCTGACAATTGCCGTAATGATAGCAATGCCGTTGTTTGTATATATATTTATGGATTCGATTTTATTGAATTTGGGGGCAAGTAATATTACCCTACCTATGGCAAAGACATATACCTCAATAATTTTGCTGGGCGGAATTTTCCAGTGCCTGACTTTTGTCATGTGTTACACTATAAATTCCCTTGGCAATCCGAGAATTACATTATACGCTACATCCCTGGGTGCGATTCTCAATATAATTATTGACGCAATTTTGGTTATCAATTGCAATATGGGGGTAAGAGGTGCAGCTATAGCTACGGTAGTATCTCAGACTGCCGCCTGCCTATTTGCAATGTATAATTTTTATAAGGTTTCCAACTTCATTAATTTAAAATGGAGTTTCGGTTTTAACGGAGAAATACTAAAATCTATAGTAGCCATAGGTTTTACAACTTTTATCATAGAAATATCCGATGCCATTGTGGCCATTTTGCTGAACAACATACTTTTAATGCAGGGTGGAGATGCAGCCGTAATCATATCAGGGACCATTATGAAGGTTTCGATGCTTATGTATGTAAATATAATTGGAATAAGCTCTGCAATGCAGCCGATGGTGGCCTTCAATCATGGTGCCAAAAACTTTAAACGGCTCAAAGAAACCATAAGAAAAACCATAAAAGTTGTAATGATGACTTCTGTGTTTTTGTGGGTTTTGATGATGCTATATGCAGAGCCGATAATAGGAAGTTTCGTAAAAGATAGGGTATTGCTTAAAGAATGCGTATTTGCATATCGAATCATGATAAGTATTTTTCCTACAATAGGCCTATATTATATCGCCACATATGTATATCAAGCTATGGGTGAAGCCAAGATGAGTTTTCTTCTGTCCATATACAGACAGCTGGTGCTTTTCATTCCAATAGTTTTGCTTTTTGTGAAACGATGGGGCGTTCTCGGAGCCTGGATGGCCTATCCGGCAGTGGATGTGATTGCAGCGATTACAGGATTCATGTACATCCGCCAAGTCAGGGAAGATATAAATGAACATGTGGAAAAAGTGAAATCCGCGAAACTTGCAGTAGAACCTAAAGCATAAAATTTTGCCCGATTGAACAATGTTCATCCGGGCAAATTATATTTTGATTAAGAATATCTTTCATGAAACCCTTCTGAAGTGCCGTCATCTTCACCGGAGCAACTTTCTATATCGAAATCATCATCTAATATAATAAAAACCCAAGTGCCCCGGAAGCAATAATTATTAAAATTGGATGCATTTTAAATTTAATAAGGGCTATTAGTGAAAATACAAAGATAACAATGCTTTTCAAATCAATTATAGACAGCGGGTTTTTCAGTATGCTGTTTAAAGTTAATATCATACTTTGATTTAAAAACGTCGTTTTGGCCACGAATATTGCAGCGGCAAATATAAGTCCGACGACAACCGGTCTTATACCGTAAAATATCATTTTATTTACAGGGTGGTCCTGAAATTTATAAAAATATCTAGAAACGATTAATATAAGAATAAGCGAAGGCATGGCCACACCTACGGTGGCTACCAACCCCCCAAAAATACCCGCCACCTTATAGCCCACAAAGGTAGCTGAGTTGACCGCAATTGGTCCCGGGGTCATTTCAGCAATGGCAATTATGTCAACAAACTGGGAGGCCGAGAGCCATCCATGGCTTTCAATTTCCCTTTGTATCAGCGGTATCATGGCATAACCACCGCCAAAACTGAATAACCCGATTTTTATAAAAGATGCAAGAAGCTGAACGTAAATCAATCTTTATTGCCTCCATTACTTAATATCTGATCGGCCCTTTTCGGAAATAAATAGTATACAGTTAGCCCTACAGCAGCACCGACTAATATTACAAATATTGCTTGGACATTTAAGATGACCACTAAAATAATTGACAAGATTGAAAGAATAACTCCGGTTGTATCGATTATTGATGCCTTGGCCACTTTTAGCGCCGCTATGGTTATAAGTCCGACTACGGCTGGCCTAATACCCGAAAATACTGCCTTTACAACAGGAGTATCCTGAAACCTTGAAAAGAAAACAGCAATCAATGTTATAATTAAAAATGAAGGCAGTACTACTCCCGTGGTTGCAACTACAGCACCTTTTTTGCCGGAAACTTTATAGCCTATAAATGTTGCTGAGTTTATGGCTACGGCTCCGGGCATGGATTGTGCCACAGCAAAGACGTCAACCATTTCTTCTTCCGTAACCCACTTTTTGTTTTGGACAACTTCTCTTTCTATCAACGGTATCATGGCATAACCGCCTCCGAAGGTAAAACTCCCTATTTTGAAAAATACTGCAAATATTTCTAGCAATAGATTAAGACCGCTTTTTTTATTATCCATTTTATCCTCCTTACTATTCTTCAGTATTTCCTCCGCTAATTCCGCTGAAGCTGCTATTTCATCAGTTGCCAATTATTTTTTGCTACACTATTTCGTCAAAGTAAAGCTACTCGTGCAGTTTCTGAAGTTCTTTCATGTAACTTCATCTTCATTTTATTTTTCCTATTAATGAGTTTAGCACTTATTTACTAAAAAAGAAACCTCATATAAAAATTCATTCTAGGTGATTGTTCTTTTTAATCACCACTTGAATCCATGCAAAAATCTTCTTTTATGGAGAAACTGTATAAATAGTACCAAAGTTATTGATAACGTAGTTTAGGGTATAGGAATAGAATGATTGAAAAATATTTATGCAGAGGGTCCTTTTTGTATAATTATTACAAATTCGTTAAACACGGAATAGATAGAAAAACAGAGCACAACAGGTTAAAGGCTTCTTTTGAGTATCATATGGTTAAAATTTAGTTATTGCAAATATTCCTGTCGTATTGTATAATTTTAGAGAAGGAGGTGTCAAAAAATTTAAAATCCACATACAAGAACAACCATTTGGAGCAGTAAAACTATTATGTAGATTGGACAATATCACAAGAGTCTGTCAATTACGTGGATCTCATTTCAGACATTAAAAACAAAAAGGGCATTGGAGGTGATCTCAAATGCATTTTTTAGTACCTTGATATGTGAATTAAGGTACTAACTTGTCTAAACCTTGAGTAAGGTTGAACATGTACTTTATAGCTAGCAAATATAATGCTACATATCTTAAACATAAGGCATTAGTTGAAATTCTCAATAATTACTTTTATAATCACTGTCAATATAACCTCGTATTTTCATATCAGTATATCATTATTTCACACCATTTACTAATTCAGATACACCTCAACATCACCTCAACTTACTAATTCTACAGTGGCACAATATTTTATCCAGTTGCAGGGTGATGCAACTCATCACAAAAACTTAATAAGGAGGAAGTAAAAAATGTTGGCTTTAATTGCATTTTTACCTATTCTTATCGTAGGTTTTTTAATGGTTTCTAAAGACTGGCCGTCTACCAAGGCTATGCCCGTTGGCTTTATTGCAGCTTTAATAATTGCGGGTGCCTTCTGGAAAATGCCTCCCCAATGGATGGTGGCTGCTACTATTTGTGGTGCCATCAACGCACTGGATATTTTACTAATTGTGTATGGTGCTCTACTTATACTTGGCACATTGAGAAAAAGTGGTGGAATAGACGGAATATCAAATTCCATGGCTCAGGTTTCAACTGATAGAAGAGTTCAGGTGATATTGATTGGTTTTTTAATGGGAGCTTTTTTTGAAGGCGCGGCAGGTTTCGGGACTCCCGCTGCAGTTGCGGCACCTTTATTAATGGGATTAGGGTTCCCGCCTTTAGTTGCAGCAATGGTGGCTTTAATAGCTAATAGTGCACCTGTAACATTTGGCGCAGTTGGCACACCAATTATAGGAGGGCTATCGCATTTAAAAGATCATGTAATTGCACACGGATATGCACATGGGTTAAATGTATTTCTGGGTGAAGTTGCAGGTTTTGCGGGTTTACTCCATTTTTTGGTAGGTTCGCTTGTTCCATTGGCCATGGTGTGTTCCATGACTTTAGTTGTTGACAAGAGTATCAAGAAGGGACTTGCTGTTTGGAAACTAGCCTTATTTGGTGGGTTGGTATTTACGATTCCAGAGGTGTTAATTGCAAATTTTGTCGGTCCTGAGATTCCCTCACTATTAGGCTCTTTAATTGCTATACCAATCTTTATTACTGCAGTGCGAGCGGGCTTTCTTGTTCCAAAAGACAGCTGGGATTTCAAAGCTCGTGACCAATGGGAAGATGATTGGGAGGGTGACATCAAAGCAGGGGGAATGGTACTTGACAGTAAAGATGGAGCGGATAGTATGTCTTTAGTAATGGCTAATGGTATTAGTGCTGCCAAAGCTTGGGCTCCTTATGTGATAGTAGGCTTGCTATTGCTCATAAGCCGTTTGAAATGGTTACCCGTTCAAGGTCTGCTTAATCAATGGAACTTGAATTGGGCAAATATCTTAGGGACATCCATAAGCCGGGGAATTAAACCTTTGTATAACCCGGGTGTTATCCCATTTATGCTGGTGGCATTACTTATACCGTCAATGCATGGAATGGACAGAAAAGAAGCATGGAAAATATGGGGATCTACATTAAAACAAATAAGACCGACTGCCATAGCATTGTTCTTTGCACTTGGATTAACTTATGTTATGATGAATTCAGGTGCTGCTACAGGGATAGATTCTATGCTGATTGTTATAGCTAAAACTACAGCTTCTGCAGTGGGCAAGGGATGGTATATCTTTGCTCCGATAATCGGTATCTTAGGTGCATTTATTTCCGGCAGTAATACAGTTTCTGATATCATGTTCGGACCTTTGCAATTTGATGCGGCTATTCAAGCTGGCCTGCCGGTAATTCCAATAGTTGCGCTTCAGGCTGTAGGTGGTGCAGCGGGTAATATGATATGTGTACATAATGTTGTCGCTGCATTAACAACTGTAGGGCTTGTGGGTAAGGAAGGAAGAGTAATCAGAAACAATATTGTAATATCATTAGCTTATGGCATATTGGCAGGAATCGTTACAATAATTATCATAACTGTATTCAAGCCTAATTTATTCTAGATGTTAATAATCAAACAGAATTGTCAGGTAATACCACAATAAGTGGTATTACCTGAATGTTATCGCATTGTTAAAGTCTACCATTTCAACAAGAGAGAAGGTGCAAAAATGACAGAAATGGTAAAACTTGAAGTACTATATCATAAGGGTTTTATGGAAGCAAAAATTCCAAAAAACAATTTAGCGGCCATTTTAAAATCCAAGGCCGAGGACTATACAACTGAGCTATCGGAAAGCGGTATTGTGGAGAAAGCTTTGGATAACCCTATCGGCAGTAAAAAACTAGAGAAAATGGTAAGTGGCAAGCAAAATATGGTCATTGTCACAAGTGACCATACTAGGCCTGTTCCAAGCAAAATAACCATACCAATACTCCTAAACAGAATCAGAAAGGCAAATCCGGATATAGATATCACAATACTCGTCGCAACCGGATTTCACAGGGCCACATCAAAAGAAGAGCTAATCGACAGATTCGGAAATGAGATAGTTAAAAACGAAAAAATCATTATTCATGATTGCCGAAATGCTAAAAACCTGGTAAAAGCCGGAGTACTTCCTTCAGGTGGTGAATTAATACTTAATAAAACAGCCTTAGAAACAGAACTGTTAATCGCCGAAGGCTTCATTGAATCCCATTTCTTTGCCGGCTTTTCCGGCGGAAGAAAAAGCATACTGCCCGGTATAGCCTCAGAAGAGACGATAATGGCAAACCACTGCTCAGAGTTTATCGCCAGTGAATATGCAAGAACCGGCATATTAAAAAATAATCCCATCCATGAAGATATGCTATATGCTGCAAAAAAGGCAAAACTCTCATTTATATTAAATGTTGTGATAGACAGCAATAAAAAAATCATTGAAGCTTTTGCAGGAGACAGCGAAAAGGCCCACGAACAAGGGTGCAATTTCGTATCAGAATTATCACAAGTAAACCGAGTGGAAGCTGATATAGTTGTATCTACCAACGGAGGCTATCCCTTGGATCAAAATATCTATCAATCTGTTAAAGGGATGACTGCAGCCGAAGCCACCTGTAAAGAAGGCGGAATAATAATAATGGTTTCAGCATGCAATGATGGGCATGGAGGACAGTCTTTTTATGACAATCTGGTAAATGCCGAATCTCCTCAAAGATTGCTGGATAAAGTCTTAAAAGTTTCCAGAAACAAAACAGAGCCTGATCAATGGGAATTTCAAATACTTGCCAGGATATTGAGCAAATTTACCGTTATTCTTGTTACTGATATGTGTGAGCCTCAAATGATTAAAAACATGCATATGGATCATGCATTCACTTTGCAAGAAGCTATACAAAAAGCGTTTAGAATAAAAGGAGAAGATGCAAAGGTAACCGTCATACCTGACGGAGTAGCAGTGATAGTAAAATAGCATTGGTAGAAAGCGATAATAATTTAACAAAGGAGGAAAAGAATTTGAATATCATCATTCCAATTAAGCAGGTACCTGAGACGAGTAATGTAAAAATGGATCCTGAAACAGGTACTATGGTGAGGGAAGGTGTCGAAAGCATAGTTAACCCTTTAGATCTTTATGCTATCGAGACGGGAATTCAGCTAAAAGAAGAATTTGGAGGGAAAGTCACCGTGCTTACAATGGGGCCTCCAAACGCAGCCAAAGCCTTAAGAGAAGCCATATCAATGGGATGTGATGACGGAATTCTGATTTCATCCATGAAACTAAGCGGCTCAGATACCTGGGCTACTTCATATGTATTAAGTAATGCAATAAGAGAAATCGGTGATTACGATTTGATTTTAACCGGGGAACGTGCAACTGACGGAGATACGGGACAGGTGGGACCCGGTATAGCATCTTTTCTTGACGTGACATTGGCTACTTATGTAAGTAAAATATTAGAAATAAAGGACAATAAAATAACTATAGAAAGACTTGTAGAAGATGGATATGAAACATTGAAAATGACCTTGCCCTCATTACTTACTGTTGTAAAAGAAATAAGTTATCCGCGCTTGCCCACCTTGAGAGGAAAGCAAAAGGCTAAAAAAACCCAGATTCCCAGTTGGGATGAAAATTCCTTTGATTTAGAGACAGATAATCTAGGATTAAAAGGCTCTCCCACAAGAGTTGTAAAAATAGAAACTCCTAAAGTTACCAGAGGTGGAGCGATTTTAAATGCGGACAAAGACGGTGCGGAAAAATGTGTTGATGAACTAATCAAATTCATGAAACAGAAACAATTGGTATAGGGGAGGAATGAAAATGGTCATGAAGGAATATAAAGGTGTTTGGACTATTGCTGAAGAAAAAGACGGGCAATTGAAAAACGTATCCTTTGAGCTTCTCACAAGAGGCAGAAAACTTGCTGATAAGCTGAAAGTCAAGCTTACTTCAGTTTTAATCGGTGGTGAAGTTTCCGATGAAAAGCTTAATGAATTAATCTTAAGAGGCGCTGATGAAGTCCTGTTTGTGGGAGATGATAAACTTTCAAATTTTATAGTTGAGACATATAGCAATGTATTGATAGATTTAATAAATAAATACAAACCCGAAATCATTATTTGTGCAGCAACATCCACCGGTAGAACATTAATGCCCCATGTTGCAGTGAGAATACACGGCGGGTTAACTGCAGATTGTACAGGGCTTGACATTGAAGAGGAAACAGGCAATCTCTTGCAGACAAGACCTGCCATTGGAGGAAACATTTTAGCAACTATCAAGACACCCAATCATCGGCCACAACTTGCAACTGTCAGACCCAAGTCAACAAGGCCTGCTCAAATAGATGAAACCAGATCAGGTAAAATCACCAGACTCCCCATGAAACCCAAATTATATGATGATAGAGTAGAGTTCATAAGTTTATCCAAAAAAGAAGATGAAGCCGTTAATATACAAGAGGCAGATATTGTAGTCTCAGGTGGCAGAGGAATGAAAAAACAGGAAAACTTCGAAATGCTTAAACAACTGGCCGAAAAATTGAAAGGTGCAGTGGGTGCCTCAAGAGATGCGGTAGACAGAGGTTGGGTGGCATATCCCCATCAGGTAGGCCTAAGCGGTAAAACAGTAACACCAAAGCTATACATTGCAGCAGGTATTTCCGGTGCTATACAGCATCTTGCTGGCATGAAAACTGCAGATAATATAATAGCTATAAATACTGATCCGGAAGCTCAAATATTCAAGGTATCAGATTTTGGTATTGTCGGTGATTTATTTGAAATCTTACCTTTGCTGAACGAAAAATTAGCCAAGGAGGTTAATTGACTTGAAATACAATAAAATTACTCAGAAAATAATTGATGAGCTTATAGAGATTCTGGGAAAGAAAAATGTCATATTGGACAAAGAAAAGATGGAAACATATTCCCATGATGAAACACCGGTTGAGCAGTATGCCAGCATGCCTGAAGTTGTTGTGACACCTACAACTACAGAACAAATTTCCGAAATAGTTAAATTAGCAAACAGAGAACTAATACCGATCACACCTCGGGGGGCAGGCAGCGGACTTTCAGGTGGTGCGATACCAGTCTTTGGTGGAATAGTACTTTCAGTGGAAAAAATGAACAAAATACTGGAAATAGATTTAGAAAATATGATGATAACTGTAGAACCCGGTGTTATAACAAATGATATCAATCCACCCCTTGAAGAATATGGATTATTCTTTGCAGGATATCCCATGAGCTTACTTACATGCTACATCGGCGGCAATATAGCGGAAAACGCCGGGGGTGGAAAGGCCATCAAATATGGAGTTACTTCCAGGTATGTGATGGGCCTTGAAATTGTAACACCTACCGGAGAAATAACACAGCTCGGTGGCAAACTTGTCAAAGATGTTACCGGATATGATTTGAAACAGCTTTACATAGGTTCTGAAGGGACTCTAGGTGTTATTACAAAAGCAATCTTAAAACTAGTGCCACTTCCCAAAACAACAGTAGACCTTCTTGTGCTTTTCAAAGATCCCAAGTCGGCAATTGATATAGTTCCCACCGTGATGACTAAAGCAGGAATAATACCCACATCTGTGGAGTTTATGGATAAACTCTGTGTAAAAACCTCATGTGAATATCTAAACGAACATCTTCCCTATCAAGATTGTGGGGCAATGCTACTCATAGAAGTTGACGGAACCCGTGAAGATCAGGTCAATGAAGAAGCCGAAATAATAGGTGAACTGTGTCTAGAAAATGGTGCGATTGAAGTATATGTTGCTGATAACTATACAACTCAGGAGAGAATTTGGAGCGTCCGGCGCGATATTGCCGAAGCTTTTAAGGTTGTAAGCCCACATCAAAGCTTAGAAGATATAGTCGTCCCCATTTCGAAAATTGCTGAGCTCATCCCGGAAATAGAAAAAATATCTAAGAAATATGATATACTAATGCCTTCATATGGTCATGCAGGTGACGGGAATCTGCATACAACCTTAGTTAAAAACCCGAAAATGACCATGGAAGAATGGTACGAAACAGAAGAAAAAGCATTAAAAGACTTTTATGCCGTAATTAAAAGACTGGGAGGAACAATAAGCGGTGAACATGGCATAGGTTCCAAGCGAAAGCCGTTTATGCCGATAGTTACAGATGAAGTACAATTTGATTTAATGCGTAGAATTAAAAAAGCCCTTGATCCTAACAATATTATGAACCCGGGCAAGATTTTTGATTTATAACAAAACTGTAATTTCACTTAACACTGTTACTGGTATGTAGCAGTGTTTTTTTACATTTTGTCAAGACAATCCCGCAAATTATTAAAAAAACCCCAAAACCATTGATAGCACCAAAGCTATCAGTGGAAAGGTTGAAGTAATGGGAACAATCTTGGACACTTCTCCGTATTTTAAGGCATAAAAATAGAAAATATGTCTATATTCCTTTCTAGAAATCTTCCTCTGAAATTTGGAGCTGCTTTTTCTTTATTTTCTGCATTTACATTTTTATGAAAATAAAACATTAATTAAAAAACTTGTCTGATTTTATGGTATAATAGGGAAAAACAAAGAAAAATTTCCA
>CAZFME010000038.1:0-17818 GCA_964520055.1 uncultured Clostridia bacterium | reverse complement strand
AATTCCTGATTCTCTCCCGGGGTATAGACATTGCGTTCCTCCTCTTTATACCTTAACTTCAAATTCAATTATACATATTGGCGGATTTTTTATCAAGATTCAGAGGGCCCTTTAACATAACTCTGGTAGGAATCACAGAATTGAGCTTAAACATTTTCCCATTGATATTCAGGGTTATACAGCCCTTGTCAGCAAATATATCTCCTATTTTATAATATCTTTGGAGTTTAAAACTGTTTCCCAAGACGGTAAAGTTATATACCCTGTCATCAAGAATGATAAAGTCAAAACTTCTTGGTCTTATGTCAAGACCCATGGTGTCGTTCAAACCTTTTTCAGCTACCTGGATACCTAGGGATAGAAAAATTATAAATATAATCAAGAGTTTCATAAGATCTTTATAAATCATGTTTAGGCCTCTATTTGATTTTATGATTTTTTTAAATACCGGTCGGATTTATCTTTAGCCATTTCTGGTTTTTTCATTCAACTATTGACAATTCTCCTATTAAATCGACCAACACCTTGGCAAAAATTTTGGCTGAATTAAGTGATTCTTCCATGGTATTGCCATGACTCCCGATTTCCAACAAAATGGCTTTTTTGGATAGATGTTGATTGAACCGCTCACTCCTTAAATTTATGCCACGAGATATTCCCGGATAAAGCTGTTCTAATTTATCATTTAACAAATTGGCAAACCGATAATTTTCTTTCCAATTAGGATGGGGGAAAGTCTTATCAGTTCCTACAACTAACATAAATCGTGAATATATTATGCCATCGATATTAACAGTAGTTATTTCCCGGGATTTTAGCGGATCTGCTACGGGAGCATCTCTATGCAGGTCAACCACTATTTTTATAGTTGAATTTTGTTTTAGAATTTGCTCCACGGTTTTTAACGAGTTGGTATAGGACGTCATATATGTTGGAATATCATGAACCGTTTTATTATGCATTGTTGGTATTTTAAGCCGGTTCATTTCATCTGCTATAGCCTTTCCAATCCTGACAACGCTGTAGTTTAAATCCTCTGTGTGGTAAGTCTTATCCCTAGGTTTGTAATTATATTTTTCGGATGGCATATAAGCTTCAGTAGTGTGAGTGTGATAGATAAGTACAAGTGGTCCTTTGGATACGGGTTCGAGTTTTTCAACTTCGAATTCTTCCATTTCGTCTATTTCCAGTTGCGGCAGGTTTTCTGAAGGTTCGTGTTCGTTTTCGATGATTTTTGGGTTTTGCGGGGATAATTCAACTCCCGGTGTCATTGCCATTTCAGTATCTATAAGGCTAATAAGCGGCAAGTGCATAAAAAAATAGGTTTCAGGATTTAATATATCCACATTTGTCAACATGCGTGAAACACCACTTATTGAACTTCTAAGGTCTATTGAACGATTTTTTTGTTTGTCAAAAGAATCCAAGGTGGGTAAACTTATGCAGAGTAATCTTTTAAACAAATTACTGTCGATGCGGTGTAAAAAACTTTGCCGATTCCCTGATTGTACAGCGCTCATAACTGCCACAGTTCTTCGGTTTAGATGATTTTTCACAGAAAATATCGTAAGACACGTAATTAATATAAAGATAATTATATATAATTTGAAACCTCTTATTTTTATTACTTTCAATTTTATCAAGCTTATCACATCCTCTCCATAAGCATATTCAAGTAAATAAAAAATAATGAGGCAAAGTTTAGCCTCATTATTGAAGAAAAGTACTTACCTCGTCGTATTGTATTCCGGGATGCAAAGCCAGGTTTAAGCCTCCGGCCAAGGTTTTGGCAGTATTATCAATTAAAGAATCTATTTCCTTTGGTGTAACTACCAATTGCCCTACAAAAGGTGACATGACCTCCCGAATAAGATTGTATTTTTCCTCTTTATCAAGGGCTTCCAGAAGCTTGTAGAAATCACTGCCCGGTTTGGCTTGCCTAGCAAACTGACCAATGAGCATATCTAAAGTGTCATTGGCCATGGTTGCCGCATCTACAACGGTTGGTACACCTATGGCAATTACCGGTACTCCCATGTTTTCCCGAGTTATACCCATGCGCTTGTTACCTACACCGGAACCGGGATATACACCGGTATCGGCAATTTGTATTGTGGTGCTTATGCGCTGCATACTCCTGGATGCTAAAGCATCTATAGCTATGATCATATCGGGGCTTACTTTTTCAACCAAACCGCGTATAACATCACCGGTTTCTATCCCTGTTATGCCCAAAACCCCTGGGGCAAGTGCACATACCGGGCGAATACCCTTTTTCGTGTTAAATTTCCCCGGCATATACTCAATCAAATGTCTTGTAACTATAAGTTTTTGTACCACCTTAGGCCCTAGGGAATCAGGTGTGACATTCCAGTTGCCAAGACCTATGACAAGTATTGTGGCTTCTATGGGGATTTCAACCATTCTTTTAAGCTCATCAGCCAAGTTTTTGCTAACTTCTTCCGTAAGAATCGGGTCCTTTTCCTTTAATCTGGGCACTTCTAGAGTTACATAATAACCTATAGGTTTGCCCATTGCCTTTGACCCTTCTTCATCTTCGACTCTAACCCTACTGATTGTCATTTGTTCAGATTTTTCGGTATCTACCATTACCCCCGGAAGTTGTTCTTTTCCGGCAAGTTCTCTTGCTTCCAAGGCAAGGTCAGTCCGTATGTTTATGCTTATAGCACAATCGCCTCCTATCGAAGTTCAGTTGGTACAAAAGCATCAATTATACCAATGACCACCGATGCCAATAGTGCTCCCCACCAACTCACACTCATAGCCGGCACTAGAAACTGGGCAAAGTATATCACTACCGCTGCAGTAATAAAACCTACAATGCCCCGACTTTGCGGCGATATCTTATCTCCGAGAAGACTTTCCGCTATAAAACCTAAAATAGCAATCACTATGGCAGCAATTAGGGCTCCTGTAAACCCCGCCACCTTAAAACCAGGAAGAATGAAGCTAATCAACATCAATACCAGGGCAGACACGATAAATCTTATAATCATTCCTATCATGAGTAAACACCTCCATTTATTTTTCAGTATTATAGTAACCGCTAATTTTTTATAATATACGAGAAATTAATTTTTTACGCAAAATTTATGGCTTCCCTTGCATTTTAACCAATGAAGTGATAAAATATCCCTAGTATTTTAAGGGGGTGAACGGATTTTGGCAAATATTGCATCGGCAAAAAAGCGCATACGCCAAGAAAGAAAGCGTACGCTTCAGAATAACAAGGTAAAATCACAAATAAGGTATTCTGTCAAGAAATTTTTGGAAGCTATTAACACAACTGATTCTGATAGTATACAAGCTAGTTTCAAAGACGCCATAAAGATAATAGACAAAGCTGCCTCCAAAGGTGTTATTCACAAAAATGCAGCAGCTCGTAAGAAATCAAGCCTGTATAAGAGCCTTTCAGAAGCGAATACCGCAAGTTAAACAGCGTAAGCTTTGCTTACGCATTTTTCTTTTTTTACCAGTGTAAATAACTTCATTTTAGCTAAATATATAACTGAGGAAAATTTCTAAACCATACCTGGAGGTGGTTGTTTTGGATATAGTAATATATATCATAAAAAAACTGCAGCAGTCAATCTTACCATAATACTAACCAGAAAATTATACACTGTTGTGCGGCTCGTTTTACCGGCAAAAAACCTATTCAATCAACACAAAATCTCATCCCATAACCAAGAGTTTGGACAACACTCCACATAAACTATAGCAACGAGCAGAATTTAATGTAATCAAAACAGAACCTCTGCATACAGTCAAAAGTTCGGGCAGCACACAGTTACAACCAGTAGCACTTGCTAACCAGCAACAACCGACAGGTAAAAAAAAGAGCTGTTGCATAACGAATTAAACTTCGTAGTGTAGCAGCCCTTTTTGCATACTAATAAAATAAAAAATGCAGATTCCTTAAAGAACCTGCAGTGCTGTATAAATCAGTTATATAACTAATAAAATCATTCTTTTTGCTAAATTATCGCTTTTTTAAAAAGAAACATTTGTCACCAACAGCTCCAGACCCATTTGTTCTTGAACTTTTCCTTTTTTAACATCCGTATCCAGTTCTTGACACAACTTCAAACATCTTTTAAGCTCGTCAACAGTAAAATTCTTTGACTGCTTCAACGCTTTTCTGAGCACAAAAGGATGTAAACCGGACTTTTCCTTTATTTCTTGAAAGGTTAAACCCTGCATGGTCTTTACCGTTAGCAGATTCATCATATGTTTTGATATCATATATAATATAACTATACCCTTTTCTCCCTGCTCCATCAAATGATTTATAATTTTGACGGCCCCTATTGGATTTTTCATACCTATAAAATCCATCATTTTGAAAATATTGCCTTCCAGAGATTTGTAAAAAATGTCAGCCAAATCTTTTTGCTCGATTTTTTGTTTTTCTCCTAAATAAGTCGCAACTTTTTTCAGTTCATTATCGGTTTGATATAAATCTCCGGTAAATTCAGCTATAAAATAGGCTGTCCTCAAATCCATACTCTTACCGTATAATCCTATTCTTTGCTGCACCCATAACGCCTTATCTTTTAACGAAAGCGTTTTGAATTCACGGACCGTTCCCTTTGACTTAATTACTTTAAATATCTTTCTTCGCTTATCAACTTTCAAAGTGGTAAAGATGAGATAAGTATACTCCGGAATCATCTCCAACTCATTCAAAAAATTATCTTGTTTTTTTAAGTCCTCCTGGCGGCTTTTTCCACTTTCAAAAAATCGGGCATCATATACCAGTACCAGTTTTTTGGCTGCCATCATCGGTACTATGTGGCATGCATTCAGTATGTCTTTTTCATTTACGGTTTTACCGTCAAGGGGAATGAAATTGACAGTTTCCAAATGAGCAGGAATTATTTTTTGCTTTAGCTTACTAATTTCCTCTTGTATCAAAAGTTTTTCTTCTCCAAAAAAAAGGATTGGATTTTTCATTGTTTAAACTCCTCCGGAATCGTCGTATATATTTTTACATTTTTGCCGGAAATTTTAACGCTTACTCCGCCGTTAAGATCCGTCCTCAGGATAGTTACCCCGCTGTTTTTCAATAAGTCAATTACTTGCTGTGAAGGATGACCAAAATTATTATCCTCCCCTGCTGAGATTATACCATACAATGGCCTTACACTTGTCAAAAATTCTGCAGATGTGGATGTATGACTCCCGTGGTGTCCGACTTTTAAAATATGCGCCCTGATGTCAAATCCAGAGTTTATCAAACTCCGCTCTCCTTCATATTCCAGATCACCTGTGAATAAAAAGCTCATACCCTTGTAACTCATCTTAAGTACAACTGAACTGTCATTGCTGGAACAATATTTTTGTGTATCGCCAGCGGGATTTAACACATCAAAAACTACACCATCGATCGTAAACCGATCTCCCCTACTAACCTGTATGGTTTTAATTTGCTTTTGCCGAGCAATTTCCAGCATATCTTCACACATGCTGCAATCTTCGGGTAAGCCATATATAATATTTTTAACTTTCATGGATTTTAATATGGAAAGCAAACCTTTTGCATGATCCGCATCGAAATGAGTAAAAACCACTGCATCTATTTTATTTATCCCTTTTGAATACAGAAATGGCAGTATTATATCATCACCCGTATCAAAATCACCGCTATAATAAGCTGGCATGCCACCCCCGTCGATTAATACAACCTTGTTACTTTCGGTTTTAATAAAGATAGAATCTCCTTGACCTACATCAATAAAAGTCACCTCAAAACCCCGAGTAGACAGGGTGACATTAATAAAAGCAAAAACTAACAGAGTAACTGCACATACTTTTTTATGTTTTGATATAATTTTATCAACAAAGGGCATTAAATCAAGCACTAAAGCCAAGAATGCAAAATAAAGGACAATGCTAATTGGAGGTAGCGCAGGAACTATTATCGTTGCAAAAGGAAGCTTTGAACTTGCAAGAACAATCTTTTCAATAATATTTAATAAGACTCCCGGAACTTTAATAAAAACAGAACCGATTGGAGTAAAGAAAAGCCCGATAATCCCTGAGATAAGTCCACTTATTAATATTATACTCACCAACGGCACTACTAGAAGATTGGTAACAAAACCAATTATGGAAATCTTATAAAAATAATAAGCTAAAACAGGTCCTACCACCAGTTGGGCCGATATAACTACTGCAATTGAATCTCTAAGGTACCTGGGAAACCTTTCAAAGAATTTTTTCAAGGGATCATAAAAAAGCATAATGCCAATAACCGCTGCATATGAAAGCTGAAAACTAATGGAAAAAAGGGTCAGCGGATTCAACAGCAGCAAAATGGTCGCCGAAAGACATAAGCTGTTGACGGGATCATTTTCTCTGCCGACGACTTTGGCCAACATAAATACTATTATCATAATAGCAGCCCTTATAACTGATGGGTATAGTCCTGCCATAAAACTATAGAATATAATAGCAATGCTGCCGATGATAAAGGAATAAGTGCCAGACAATCCTAATCTATAAAAAATCAGCTCAAGCGCTGCATATATGATGCCCGTATGAAGACCGGATACTGCCAAGACATGAGCCACTCCGCTATTTTTAACGGCTTTCATGGTTTCCCCCGGAATATTATCCTTTATCCCCAGAGCTATACCCACCATCAGTGACGATAGGTTTGGGGGAAGCTGGGACTCATAAAAAGCTGTCAAACACTTCCTTAAATAAAATGCAGCTGATACAAAAGGATTTACTTTGTGTCTGCCAATTTTTACTATTTCCCGGGAAAACATCGTAGTGGATATGCCTTTTTGTAAAAGATATGACCTGTAATCAAAGCCGTTTGGATTTCGCCGACCTTGTGGGATTTTCAACTTTCCGGAAAACTTGATAACATCACCATACCGATATAAGGTACTCTTATCATCCAAAAGCGAGGAAAGTCTCACTTTTCCTGTTGTACCTTTATATACTTCGCCCTCTAGTAAATATAAAACTTTCACATCATATATGACCCGGTCTTTTTTCACTATAGGTGCATTACTTACCACACCTGCCAAAGTCTGCTGTTTGTTTGCAAAATTGACTATCGTTCCTGCCATTCTGTCGAACCTAAAGTTATAATAAAAGGCTCCGACAAACAATATAAATATCGCAAACAATATCGGCCTTATTTTTTTACTTTGAATAAACATAAACCCCAAAAGGCTTACCACAGATATACCAACAAACACCATAGGGGTTTTTACAAAATTGCCCAACACTATGCCGGGAATGAAAAACATCACAAAAAACAGAAAGGGACGATACATGTTACGACTCCTTGAGACTTTAATTGACAATAATTACTTCTGGATTTATTATGAAAGTCCTGCTTTTTGCCCAGCTTCCGAAAGCTTCTTGCCCACTTTTTGAAGTTCTTCAAGCATTCGAGCTATTTCTTGTGTTGCTTTAGCCTGTTCTTGTGTAATTATGTCTATATTTTCAACGCTTTCAAGTACAGATTCAACTGAATTCTGGAATTCCTTAAGCACTGTATTTATTCTTCGGGCTGAATTATTACTTTCATTTGCTAATTTGCGCACTTCTCCGGCTACCACCGAAAAGCCTCGCCCATATTCGCCAGCTCTTGCAGCTTCAATAGCTGCATTTAGACCTAGTAAATTGGTCTGTTGGGCAACATGTTTGATTATTTCTAATATTTCTGCACTACTTTTAACACCCTGAAAAGCAGTCTGCGCAGCATCAGCGGCTTCACTGCTTATTACTGCAAGTTCTTGTGATGACGCTGTTAACTCTTCTGTTTCCGCAACCGCCTGTTCTATTGCCGTATATATTTCGCTAGCATACTGTTGAGTTTGTTGTAAGTTTTCAGCTGCACGCAATCGCTCTTTTTCCCGTGCTCGTGCAATTGTGACAGCTTCCTCAATAGCATGCTTAATGGAAGCTTGTCCTGAATCCAAAAGTTCTGTAGTCAGCCCGTGACTCCTAGCTATTTCCGTAGGCTTTAGGCTACCTACAATGCCCTGGACTCCCATCTTGATAAGCTGCTCAATAATTTGTTCCGGTTTTACCTTATCATGCCAAGGACGCATGAAAATTTCCACATCCGATATCTTGAAGTTCTGCTCACTAATAACACTTGCATGAGTCACAACACCTATTTTTTTAATCCCCATATTGCATATTTTCTCCATGGGGACTAAAAAGTCATCGATTGTTGATGTAATCTCAACAACGGTCTTACCATACAACTTGTTTAAAGTTTCAGCAGCAGCACCTCTACTGATAAAAACATCAATATCAGGATAATTAGAAACTAAAGTTTGAAATTCACTCATTTTACTTACTACTATCGGTAACTCTACCTTCAATTCCGCAGCAGCCTCTGCAGCACTCTCTGCCATCGCCTGGGATACTGCTACAAAAAGGATTGATTCTATTTCAATCACCACCCATAAAAAGTTTATGTCATATATCTTTAGGCAAGGTACACTAAATTTGTTAATATATAAAAGTTTAACTAATATCTAATTAATTATGAGCAATTATTTATTGTGGGAAGTTGCATTTCTATCTGCTCTTTAAATTGTTCTACACAAAGATAAATTTCCTCTGCTGAATGGAGTTTTCGTGATACACAAGTTACGGCAGGTTTTTCACATATAAAGCATTTCCTTGGCGGCAGGTTTATATCATTACGACTGATAGGTATTCCGTCACTATCCATAACATCAATATCCAGTATGCGTCCACCTGGGGTAGACTCTTCAAACTCCACACAAATTTTTTTTATTTTTTTGGCATCGGTTTTAGCGGATATAAAGAAAGCAGGGCCATCATCGTTTCGCATACAGCCCTCAAAACGAGCCTGATGACCAGTGGAAATTAATACTTTAAAAAATCTCCTGCAAAGTCGTAGGAAAAGCATGTAAAATTCTTCATCGGTTCGAAAAATAATAGGAATACACAGGGTGATGGTAATTATGCAACTGCGCCGTTTTTCCACAAGCTTCTTGCGCATATTCCACCGATGTTCCCTCGCTTCAAGTACTTTTAACAGCTCTTTATCCATTTTTGCTCCTCATATAATCGTTATTACAAAGTATTTTCCAGCAAATGTAGCAAAATCGCTACCGAAAGCAGGTCTGCACACCCACCGGGACTGATGTTACGCCTTGTAAAATCCTCATCCATACGAAAAAGTTCTTCTTTACCCTCAAATGACAAGGCACCTCCAATAGATATTACATTTCTTGCGGAGCTTTTTACATATTCCATTGCTTCAATGCCACATCTTGCAATCACATTTGTATCCACAACATGCATCATTAGATGTAATAACACCTGTAAATAAATGTCGTTCTTGCTATATCCACCGTTAAGAATAAGTTCCTGCATGACCGGAAGGGCATATGTTCTTACAGAGTAAAAACCGGAAGCAGCTTCACCTCGAATTCCACGTATACCATAGACGGCATAGAGCTTCAGCCCATTGGTAATGAAAGTAGTATCATTCGTTAACAAAAAGTCTTTTTCTGCTGCCTTGGCAATTTTTGCGGAAACATGGCATATTGTATTTGCTGAAAGACCCAATCCCTCTTTGTAACAATATCCGGCAGCGGTAGCAAGTATTCCGAGTGAAAATATTGCTCCCTTATGAGTATTTACACCTTTGGTGGCATTAAACATGGCTTTTTCACATTCGATGCCTAAAGGCCGTATCTTAGCAAGGCTCGTTTCATCGATTTTATCAAGGTTATATCCTATTTCCGCAAAGCTTTTGAAATATGGTGAAATGGCCGCTATACTTTCTAAAAAGGTAAAAAGGTCCATATCCGTATGAGCACCGTTACTTATGCGGTCAACCAGACCCGGTTTCAACGAGGTATAAACCTCGTAAAGGAGGGCAGTTGTACAGCAACTGCCAATCTGTTGATGTATGTCTATGGCGGTTATCATTAACACCCTCCTTGGTTTAAACCTCAAAATTATTGAACAAAGACTTCATCACTTGCTTGATTTAAGCTGATATGAAGTCTTGTAAAATATTAATTATAAACAAATTATACTTAATAACTAAAATAACAAAACAGATAGTGCCGTGAATTAGGCATTTAACGCATTTTTCTTCTTTTTTATATACGGTTTAACTGCAGGATATATTAGCATAGCAAAGCAGGCAATCATAAGAACTGCGGTTATTGGTCTTGTAAATACGGCAACAACATTGCCATTATCCAGCATAATTGCTCTTCTGAGATTAGACTCGCACATCTCTCCAAGTACAAGGCCAAGTATCAAAGCTGCTGCATTGAATCCGAATTTGATAAAAATATATCCCAAAACGCCGGCAATAACCATCAACATTACGTCACCGGTGTTATGGCCAAGAGCGTAGCTTCCGATGGAGGCAAGGAGAATTATTATAGTACCTAATGCACTGTAAGGTATAGCAAGGATTTTGCTAAATATTTTAGCTATGCCAATTGCAACGATTACCATAATAACGTTCGTAACCATCATGGAGGCGAATACACCGGAAAGAAATTCAGGCTGCTTTTTAATAAGCAGTGGTCCCATCTGTACACCCTTAAGTACCAGAGCACTCATCATAACGGCAGCTGCATTACCACCGGGGATGCCGAGAGCCAGAAGAGGAACCATCGAACCACCTGTAGCTGCATTGTTTGCAGTCTCTGAAGCCGCAATGCCTTCCGGTGCACCCTTGCCATACTTTCCCGGGTTACCGGAGGATTTGACTTCAGTTGTATAACTAAGGAATGACGCAATTGTTGCACCTGCACCGGGAAGAATTCCAACAGCTGTACCTATAAGTGATGATCGGATAATAGTCCATTTCATCGCCCAAAGTTCCTTTAAGGAAGTGAGTTTTGTTGAAACTTTACTGGTATCACTAATATTTTCCATCTCGGTGCGTTTAACAGTTTGATTAAGTACCTCAGTAATTGCAAACATGCCAATCATGACTGGGATCATTTCAATACCGGCCAACAGTGTAGAATTACCCCAGGTAAACCTTGCAAAGCCCATAAGGGGGTCCATGCCAACAGTCGCAAGCAATAAACCCATGAGACCGGATATGATTGTCTGGATAACATTTCCTTCATCCAAACACGTCAAAACGGAAAGCCCCAAAAATGAAACTGCGAACAACTCTGAGGCACCAAATTTTAAGGCAACCCTTGCCAACTCGGGAGCCAATAGGAACATTGATATTGCAGCAAAGGTACCACCGATAGCAGAAGTTATTAGCGAAATACCCAGTGCCTTTCCGGCTTCACCCCTAGCTGCCATGGGATAGCCGTCAAAAGTCGTCGGTGCACTGGATGGGGTACCTGGAATTTTAAACAGGATGGCTGTAATACCACCGCCTGTAATTGCCGCACAATAAACCGAAACTAAAAATGCAATGGCTACCACAGGTGTCATAGAATAGGTAAATGTCATTGCCAAAACCACAGCCATTGAAGCACTAACACCCGGCAAGGCACCGAAAATTACACCTAGGACTGTTCCGCCTAAAATATATGCAAAAGTAACAGGGTTTAAAACTATTTTAAACCCATATATTAATAAATCCATTGTTTATATACCCCCTCCTATATTCTTTCAAGCATCAAGGCAAATTTGCGAAGTATTCCTACGCCTCTTGGTAAAATAATGCCTAGACCTTTAGAAAATATTAAGTATAGTGTTGCTACGCTTAAAAATGAATATAATAAAAGATGTGGAATGCGTTTTTCGCCCAATAGCCTTGAATACGCTAAACATAGCAGGAATGAAGACAGAATAAAACCTAGATATTCCAAAGTAAATGCATATATAAACAATAGCACGATCCCTATAAATAACTTGTTTTTATATAGTTCTTTAAAATTTATGTCAGTAATTGAGCTGAGGTTTCTCTCTTCCTCTGGGGTGCTTTTATATATCTTATACATATTCGCTATCAGAAAAATTATCAAGAGAATTAAAAGCATCTGCGGCCACTGAGCACCATCCATTGTACCTGGCTTAGGCTCCGGAGCAATAGCATCAATATAAAAGTAACAGTAAACAAAGAATAATGCCAGACCACCATTAAATATCAGTTGTATAGCCACATTTATCCCCCTTGCTTTTTTATACCATCACTTGGAGAGGGGATGCCCCTCTCCAAGTCGCGGTAACTAGTACTTTTTGTACAGTTACACTATTATTTTAGCAATTCTTTCATCGTTTCATAGTAATCGAACCAGAGTTTTGTGAAATCTTCTCTTCTTTCAAAACCTTTGCGATCATTTAGGGATGCGGCTTCCTTCCACTCAATCCATTCCGGGGCTTCATTGGCTTTAGCTAACGCCGCTTCAAAGGCTTTAATAGCGTCTTCAGGTGTACCCTTCTTACAAACTACGCCTCTCCAAGGACCAATGTAAGCCTCATAACCAAGCTCGGCTGTACATTCTACATCCGGTGCCGTTGAAGCTCTTTTTTCACTGAGGATGACGATACCTTTCATGTCACCGGATTCAACAAATGATGTATAATCATCGGGACCGGTAAGTACCATGTCACAGTGACCACCAATAACAGCTGCATTAGCTTCCGCACCACTGGGATATGGTACCAGTGGAACATCGATACCAGCTAAGTCAAATAACTGCTGTACTGAAACAGCATCTATGCCGGCAACAGACATCAATCCTATTTTAGCTTTGCCGGGATTTGCCTTTGCATACTCGACGAGTTCGTTCAAATTATTATAGGGTACGTTTTTGCCCGCTAAAATGATATTGGCATCATGTACTAATTTTGCTACAGGCACTGTTTCATTCAGGATATCAAAGTTAGCTGTATTATTAACAGCTGCAATCACATGAGAAGGTGTATACATACCAAAAGTATAACCGTCTGCAGGCTGTTTGTTAAGGTACTCGGCACCTAGAACACCGGAAGCACCTGGAACGTTATTAATCGTGATAGGTACCCCGAGCTCTTTTTCCACATGAGGCGCAATAGCTCTCCACGTTCCATCAGTACCGCTGCCGGGTCCGAAACAAATAACAAATTCGATAGGCCTCTCAAATTTCCATTCTTCTTCGGCTGGGGCTTCTGGAGCCTTAGCTTCAGAAGGTTCGGGCTGTTTAGGTGCAGAACCGGAAGAACAACCTATAATCATCAACAGTGTTAGACCTACACATAGTAAAGCCAAAATTTTTCTTCTCATCTTAACATCTCCTTATGGTTTTTTTATTATCACATGCGGTATAATATTTACCGCACGCGGTAATACGATGATATTCCTAATGGCTTTTTCATTACAGGCTTTTTCAATTGCCGTCTGCAAGTTAGGTGCCCATTCCAGCATCATTTCGTTCAGATCTTTTTCTTTAATGTTTTCAGTAACAATAATAATTCTACCTTTTGTCATAGCTCTTGCATACATAAAAGCTTTGTTGCTTCCCACACTATAGCCTTCTCTTTTAAATCTTGCAACTACCTCCTGGGGATTTTTTGCCTCGACCAACCACTTGCGAAATACACCTTCCCCAATACCTTCCTCCGCATTAGCAATGAGGATGTATATACAGTTTGGCTTTCCGAGTGGTTCTGCAACAGATAGCGCCTTTTGCGCTTGATACAGATTACAATCCCTTGGATAACCGCCAGGGCTTGTAATTACGATATCTGCTAAACCTGGTATTTCAACTTCGCTAACCTCTTTGCAGATCTCTACACCCTTTGCATGAGCTTGTTCAATTTCACCAGCAACAAATGCGACATTTTGCTTGTGGGGGTCTTGAACAGCATTTATCATAAATCCTACATTCACTTTTTTTGCAGCCTCTAAAGCGACCTCATGAAAAAGATTCCCGTAAATGAACCCCATAGCCGGTTCAAAAGGTCTTATGGGCAAAGAATGATGTATTTTTAAGGTAGCTATTCCTGCCACACCTGGAACAATGCTTTTTCTGCCACCGCTATATCCTGCAGTATGATGTGGTGCAATTAATCCGGTTGTAATGCAAAATGTGCACTGTACAACAAGTTTATTTATATAAATTGGAATGCCGGAAATCGTATTTCCTATGTAAACAATATTCTCTTTATCCAGACAGTCGTGAACCACTACTTCAAATCTCGCCCTGTACTCTGAACCAATAATCTGTGCGATTTCTTCTTCAGTAGTTTTTCTATGGCTACCGGTGGCTACGATGAACTTAATATGATCATCTATAACCCCCGCTGAGGTTAATCTGTTTATCACCTCCTGCACGATTAATTTAGTTGGACCAGGTCTCGTATGATCATTTACTACGATAACAACTTTGTCATCTTTTTTGACAAGATTTTCAACTCTTTCAGAACCAATAGGTTTGTCCATGGCTTCTTTTATCAGTTGTTCTTCACTTATGGTTACCTTGGGAGTATCTATGTCTATCACTTGCAACTCAATATCGTCACTGATAACTGCTTTTTGGACAGTTTTTCCGTACGGAACACTGATCTTTGCCATGCCTAGTCTCCTCTCAGACTTGCTTTATTACATCAATTACGCTGTTGTCCCTATAGTAAACCAGCCCTACAATCTTGTCGCCATATTCAATCGCCTTCGGTTTGCCTACGATCTGCTCCGAAATCTTTTGCAGCTCTTCGATGGTATGTAGCTTTATCCCTGCTGATGTCAGCTTTTCAATTAAATCCTGGCGGGATGGGTTTACTGCCGCACCATATTCTGTGATAAATATATCAACCGTGCTGCCAGGCGTTACAATAGTATTGACTCTATTAAGAATTGTGGGCATTCTGCCTCGCATAAGGGGTGCAACGACAATGGTCATCTTTGCTCCTGAAGCTGTATCCGGATGACCGCCGATGGCACCTCTAATAACTCCATCTGAGCCGGTGAGGACATTTACATTAAAATCTATATCGATCTCAAGTGCACTAAGAACCACCATGTCTAACTGATCCACTGCCGAGCCTTCTAGACCTGATCCCGCATAGTGGTGGCCACTTACAACACAATGAAATGGGTTCTCCTTAGCACTTCTTGCAGCCTCAAGGTCAAAGTCCTGTACATCTAACAGCTTTTTTATAAGACCTTCTTCATGAAGTTTGGCTATTGCGCCGGTAATCCCACCTAATGCAAAACCTGCTTTGATATTTTTTTCAAACATTTTATCTCGCAAGAAGCGTGTTACAGCAAGAGAAGCACCGCCAGTACCTGTTTGGAAAGAAAAACCATCTTCAAAATAACCTGAGTTCTCTATTATATCTGCTGCCATTTTAGCTATTTTTAGTTCACGAGGATTTGTTGTAAATCTGGTTGCACCGCTCACTATTCCTTTTGGGTCACCTATTTCATCTACTTTAACGATATAATCCACATCGATTTCGGGTATGGCACAAGGGGTGTTAGGATATGGAACGATGTTATTTGTAAGAATGATCGTCTTATCAGCATATTCAGCATCAGGCATAGCATATCCAAGAGAGCCACAATCATAGGAACTGTCACCATCTCTGTTAAATCCATTGACATTACCTATACAGTCACAGGAGGGCGCACCTAGAAATGCTACATCAATTTTTAACTCTCCAGAGGCAATGGCATAAGCCCTGCCGCCGTGAGAACGGAAAATAACAGGGATATCCATTAGTCCTGCTGACACAGCATTTGCAAGTTCTCCACGAAGCCCACTGGTTTCTATACGCTTTACAACACCACTTTTAATATGTTCAATCATTGGTGCATGGCAATGGGTCAACGAACTAGCTGCTACTACCAAATCTTTAAAGCCCATCTTTGCCAAGGTTTCAAGCACCATGTTGACTATGTAATCGCCATTTCTGAAATGGTGATGGAAAGATATTGTCATACCATCTTTGAGTTCAGAAAGCTCAATTGCTTTTTTTAGGGACTCTACAATTTTATTATTGCGTCCATTTGGAGCTTTCAGTCCTGTTTCAAAGGGGGTGTCACTGTGGCGCTTGCCATCAAATGCTTTTAATTCACCTAATCCTTCAATGTATTGAGGAAATTCAACACCTAGTATGTTTTTCATTAAGCATCCCTCCCCTTTCGCCTTTTATAAATACCGGCGGCTTCTGCAAGCTCAAAAGTACGCTTAGCTCTGATTACTACAGGCTTATCAATCATCTTGCCATCGAGGCTGATTACACCGAGGCCTTTGGATTCTGCTTTTTTAAGTGCCTTAATCACTCTTTCGGCGTGGTCTATTTCTTTTTGTGTTGGAGTAAATATCTCAATAACAGGTGCAATTTGTCTAGGATTGATTACAGATTTTCCGTCAAATCCCAAATCCTTAATTAACTGTACTTCCTTGCGGAAACCCTCTTCATCATTTACATCAGAAAATACTGTATCTAGCGCTGCAATACCCGCCGCTCTAGAAGCTATCACGATTTGGGTCCTAGCGGCAAAAAGCTCTACGCCGGAGGAAGTTCTAGAGGTTTTAAGATCTGTAACATAATCCTCCGCACCAAGGGCAATGCCTATGAGACGTTTACTTGCGGTGGCAATTGCGTATGCGTTGATGATCCCTAATGCACTTTCGATGGCAGCCATCATGCCAGTACTGCCAACCTCAATGCCATATTTTATCTCACACTCAGTAATATATTTATCTACTTCGATAACATCCTGTGCAGTTTCTGATTTTGGAAGTCTGATTACATTGACACCAGCTTTGACCATGGCCTCTATATCAGCTTTACCAAATTCTGTATTCAAGGGATTTACGCGAACAACTTTCTCCACATCGCCATAGTTAAGTGTTGTCAAAGCATTGTAAACAAGAAATCTAGCTGCATCTTTTTCTGACAGTTTTACAGAGTCCTCAAGGTCAAACATCAAAGAATCTGCACCATATAAGTGCGCATCTTTCATCATGCCGGGGTTGTTGCCAGGAACAAACATCATAGTTCTTCTAAGTCTTTCCTTCTGATATCCCATATTACTCACCACCACCCCACTTGTAGTCTGTTGACTCGACTGCTCTGTAGTATGCTGCCATAACTCTTGCTTTGATTGTGCAATCCAGCGCACCCCTGTCCTTTGCAACCAGCTTTACATTTGTTACACCCAAGTCCATAAGAGTATGTTTAATGACTTCCCTAATATGTTCACCATACTGTTTTTCAACAGTGCTACTAAGATCGATTTCGATTCCTTTATCACCTTTTTCTAAAATTATCATAATGTCACTGGACTCCAATGTTCCAGCGGAAGCGGTTTTTTTTATTTGCATTCAAGCATACACAACCTTTCAGTTATTTTGCAATTTGAAGTGCGAAAATCTAATTAGTCAATTTCTCCCTAGTTTTAAAAAATAACTATAAGAAAACAATCGTTAATATTTGAGAGGCTGTTTTTTACAAGATTATTTACATATTAATCTACTTGGATTGTTTTGATGGACTTGGGCAATTCTCTAATACAAAGGCTTACGCTTTATTATGTAGGTTATTATTTGTTATGTATTGGTTGGAAATCTTTTTTTCAATTTCCAACCAATACGCACAGGGGGAAAAACGAGAGGAGGAATGAAATTGTATTAGTTGTTTATTTTCCTTGTTTTTATTTTGAATGAATATTAGCCGACCAACCGCACCGATGGACAGCATACCAATAGCTCCTCCAGTAGGAGTATGGCTATCTGATCCTAACAGGGTTTTTATACATACATTCATCCTCACCCTTTATCTCAAAAAACAACTTCCATCATCTTGGTCTCGTTTTATAGTAATTAATTATGCAACCCTCTGCAATGATGCATCTTTCATC
>CAZFME010000037.1:0-18022 GCA_964520055.1 uncultured Clostridia bacterium | reverse complement strand
CGTCTTCCTTCAAAAAAGAGAAATGAAGATGTGAAGATGAGATGAAAAAACCTTTGAAACCCTTTGAAACTTTTTAATGTTTACTTTTCTAATTATTGTGTTATAATATACATAAAGGTAATCGGTACCGCAAGGTGCGGTTACCCAGAACGGTTTAATATTTAAATAACCACTCTGGTATCAGCAGGGTGGTTATTTCTCTTTATACTTCAAAATTGCTATAACAAACATGCCAAACATAATCATAAGACAGATAGATTCGTATGTAGTCATAGCAACCACCTCCCTTGCTAGGGACAGTGGTAACCACACCTGCTTACCGATTACCTGGTTCTTATAATAACATCAGTTATAGGAAAAGTCTATAATGAGGTTTCTTATATATTTAAAGCTCTGTGGTCATAGAAAAATGTTCCCCTAGCAGATTTTAAACAAACCGCTGCGGGGAACATTTTGATTTTTTAACATCTGGTAGTGATGATATTAACGCCCGTATCCAATATATTCTCAATTACAACCTGCCCTATTTTTACAGGTGCCTTAATACTTGCCTTTTTTAAGACTTCCATGCATTTGAAAATAAGATTTTTAGGCAGCGGTTTATCGCTTCTTACAGAAACTACAGGTAAGTTATCCCCGTCTATTTTGACTGTTGTTGTTAAAATTCTTCTGGGGTCTATATACTCATCAGTAGCATATTGGATACCACGTTTGCATTCATTGCCTTCGATCTTTTCTATGGTATTACCTGTGCCCGTTACAGTTATTTCGCACCCTACGGGACATATTATACATGTTAGAGTTTTCTGCATCAGTTCCTCACCTCCGCGACACGGACCGTCACTTCATCGCCCAACTTCTCCACTATATCGGCTTTTATCTTCATATTTTCCATTTCGCCAGGATTGATTTTCTGTTTTTTCATCCGAGCTATTGTTTCTCCTTTGGACAGCAGTTCTAATGTTACGTCTTTGGCCGGCTCTTTTACTCTGAAATATAAGGATGTATCCCGGGTGTCATCAGTTACTTCTATTTTCTGTGGCATTACATATCTTATGCCTTCACCGGGGATACATTCGATAATCTTCTTAACCCTGAATTCCTTTCCCAGAGCGTTCAATCCGGCATACATACCGGCTATCTGACTTTCAACAGTGACATTATCCGCCAGGTCATTTACGTGCACTACATTGCCACAAGCAAATATGTCCTTTACGGAAGATTCCATTCTTTGACTTACTATAGGGCCTGCCGTAATGGGGCTCAATTCCACTTTACACTTCTTGGAAAGTTCATTTTCCGGTATGAGTCCCACTGATAATAGCACAGTATCACAATTTATCTCCCATTCACTGCCTCTTATGGGATTTAAGTTGTCATCGACCTGGGATACAGTTACTTTTTTCACCCGATCTTTGCCCTTTATATCTGTAATCGTATGTTTTAAATAGAGAGGTATTTCAAAATCATCCAGACATTGAACCTTGTTGCGTGTGAGGCCTGCCAGAAATGGCATAATTTCCACAACAGCCCTAACTTTGACACCTTCTAAAATAAGACGCCTTGCCATAATCATGCCTATATCTCCGGAACCGAGAATAACGAATTCTTTACCGACCATATAGCCCTGCATGTTTATATATCTTTGGGCTGTGCCGGCTGTTAAAATCCCTGCGGGACGGGTTCCGGGAATAGCTATGGCTCCCCGGGTGCGTTCCCGGCAGCCCATGGCTAAAATCAGTGATTTATATCCTATATTACATGCTCCTTTTTCCCGGTTAACTGCATACAATCTGTTATCATCCCTATTTATTTCTAGAACCATAGTGTTTAGCAACACATCTATACCCAAAGGTTCGATTTGCTCCATGAACCGATAGGCATATTCAGGACCGGTTAGTTCTTCATTGAAAATATGCAGTCCGAAACCCGGATGAATACATTGTTGAAGTATTCCTCCCAAGGCATGATCTCTTTCTACTAAAAGTACTTTTCGTGTACCGACTTTTTTGGCTTCAATGGCTGCTGCTAGCCCCGCAGGACCGGCTCCGATGATTACTACATCATAATTAGTTTCATACATGCCTAATCCCCCAATCTATTAGGGCCATTAAGGATTTCAGACCCTTCCCTATGTTTAGTTATTGTTTCTACCGGTACTTTTAACTCTCTAGCCAGGATTTCTACAACCCTAGGGCCACAGAATCCTCCCTGGCACCGACCGGCACCTGCCCATAACCGTCGCTTTATAGCATCCAATGATTTAGCCCCAATAGGCCTGTGTATAGCTTCCACTATTTGCCCTTCGGTTACCGTTTCACAGCGACAAATCACATGACCATAAAGAGGATTTTGTCTTATCAGTTCATCCTTCTCTTTCCAGGACAATTCACTGAATTTTTTAATTCCAATTCGGTGTGGCTCAAAGTTTTCTTTTACTTTTAACTCTAAACCTTCATCGGCTAAAATATCCACAACATAACCAGCAACAGAAATCGAAGCGGTAACACCGGTAGACCGAACTCCGGTAACTCCTATATAACCTTTTACTTCATTGGAAGCTTCAATATGGTAGCCTTCAGGAGTTTTCACCGGCCTAAGGCCACAATATTGTGTTATTGTGTCTTTTGGAGACACTTCCGGTAATAGACGCCGTACACTTTCAATAATTTCTTTTAAACCTTCCGCGGTTACTGCATGATCTTCCTTATCTTCCAAATCCTCTGCTGTAGGGCCAATCAACATGTTACCGTGAGTAGTAGGTGATGCCAATTTTCCTTTTGAATGCTTCGTAGGTACTGGTAATAGTATTTTTTCGATGTTATATGGAATATCCTTTTCCAGGATATAAAACTGACCTTTTCTAGGGTGTTCAGTAAAATTACATTGACCTACCATTTTTGCTATTTCATCACAATATAAACCGGCTGCATTGATTACAAATCTCGTAGGTATTTCACCCTTATCTGTCACAACTTTTATTACTTTACCATCCTCTACATGAATATCTATAACCTTTGTGGACAGTGTAAACCTAACCCCATTCATGGCAGCATTTTCAGCATAGGCAACAACCAGAGCAAAGGGATCTACAATACTCTCTCGAGGAATATATATTCCACCTATAACATCGGAGGAAATATGCGGTTCAAGTTTTTTGGCCTGTTCGGCAGTAACCATATCTACATCATATACACCGTTTTTATGGGACTTTCTAAAAAGTTCAGGGAGCAGTTCATACTCTTCCTGGGATACTGCCGTAAGTATTGCGCCACATCGTATGAAAGGTACGTCTAATTCTTTTACCAACTTATCATACATCGGGTTGGCTGCAACTACCATTCTTGATTCCAAAGTTCCCGGAGTGGCATCATAGCCGGTATGCACAATGCCACTATTTGATTTTGAGGCATCACCGCCAATGTCCTCGTTTTTATCAACAACCATAATATTCAGTTCATATTTTGATAATTCCCTGGCTATGGCTGTTCCTATAGCACCTGCTCCTATTATAACTACATCCATCATCGACATGCTATAACTCCTTTCTTTAATCTAAGCATATAACATATAATCGGCGGGTGACTGGTCGCAAGTCAGTCGGCCCGCCTTGTTCTAGCTTATCTCTTTATCTTTCAGCCCAATCCCTTGCCCGCTCCACTGCTTTTTCCCATCGTTCGCACAGATACTGGCGCTTACTTTCACTCATATTGGGTTCATATCGTTTTGCTAGTTTCCACTTTTCCTCAATCTCATCAAGACTAGCAAATTCACCAACACCAAGCCCTGCCAAGTATGCTGCACCCAGAGCTGTTGTCTCGGTGATTACAGGAACGTCTACTGGGATTCCTAAAATATCTGCCTGAAACTGCATCAAAAACTTGTTATTTACAGGACCACCATCTACTCTCATGACATCAATAGGGATTCCTGAATCCTTGCGCATTACTTTCAAGTTTTCATTGACCTGGAAGGCTATACTCTCGAGTGTTGCCCTTACTATATGGGCTTTTGTGGTCCCACCTGTCATACCTATCATCATACCTCGAGCGTATTGATCCCAATAGGGGGCTGCCAGACCTGTGAAGGCCGGTACGAAATATACATCTCCGGTGTCATCTACTGAATTAGCAATAGTTTCGGTCTCCTTGGCACTTGCTATAATCCCTAGGCCGTCCCGCAACCACTGGATTGCAGCCCCGGTAATGTAAACTCCGCCATCTAAAGCAAAGCTCATCTTATCATCCAGTCCCCAAGCGACAGTGGTCAGAAGTCCATTGGGGGAATCAACTATTTTATGACCGGTATTCATCAGCATAAAACAACCGGTTCCATAAGTGGTTTTAACTGTGCCAGGTCTAAAACAAGCCTGACCGAAAAGGGCTGACTGTTGATCCACTATGTTGCCTGCAATGGCAATTTTGCCACCCAAAAAACATTCAGGATCCGTGTAACCGTATAACATGCTGGAAGAATTGATTACAGGTAGCATTTTCTCGGGAATTTCTAGTTTATTCAGGATATCTTTATCCCATTTACCTTCATGTATGTTTAAAAGCATTGTGCGAGAAGCGGTAGCATAATCTGTCATATGTAGCTTGCCACCGGTCATTTTCCATATGAGCCATGCATCTACTGTGCCGGCGATTAATTCTCCTTTTGCTGCTTTCTCTTTGGCATCTTCTACATTTTCCAGTATCCATTTTATTTTAAGTGCAGAAAAATACGAATCTACAACAAGCCCGGTTTTATTTTTGATTACATCTCCCCACTCTTCTTTTAATTGGTCAGCCATTTCTGAAGTGCGGCGATCTTGCCATACAATGGCATTGTATATTGGAACTCCCGTATTTTTTTCCCAAACTAAAACTGTTTCACCCTGGTTATCAATTCCGATAGCTTTTAAGTCTTCAATACTGATTTTTCCTTCTTTTAACGCCTTGGCCACTGCTTCTTTGGTCTTTTCCCATATTTCCATGGGGTCATGCTCAACCCATCCTGGTTTGGGATAATATTGCTTATGTTCACAATTTACTTGGGAAAATATATCCCAGTTTTCATCCAAAATCAAAGCAGTGGTACCCGTAGTTCCCTGATCTAGACCTAGGAAATATTTTTTAGCCACTTACGACTACCTCCTCATAATTTTTTATTTTTATAAATTTGCAGCCATCTTTTCAGACTTTAAGGCGTCACTTTGCTTGATTTCGTTACTCAAATCCCTACATGCCCATGCAGCTAACACTATCGCCAATACCCCTGCTGAAAGTTTTCCTATTACCACAGGTGTTATCATATCCGGCCTAACACCGGCAGTAAAACCCAGATGATCACCTAAAGCTGCCGTTGCAGGTACAAGCCATGCTGTGTTTATGACCTTGCCCCGATTATCCATGTCCTTCATCATTTTATAAACTGGGATACTATTAGCTAAAGTGAATACTATGCCTGCCGCACCCGTAGCATTCATTCCTAGCTTTTCTCCGATTGCATTTAAAGGCTTTTCAAGAGCTTTAACAAGAAGCGTCAATACTGGAAATGTACCAAGTAATACCACACCTATTTGACCAATGATAACTAATCCGTCCATAATCGGTGCCATACCAGGTATAAGAACCACTCCCGTTAACTCCTGGAAAGCCGCTGCCGCAAGACCTACAGTAATCACAAAGAGTATAAACTTTCCAAAAGCTAAGGCACCGTTTATCATAGCTTTAGGTATATATATTAGACCAGCTGCAAGTAAAACAGATAGAATTATTACCGGAACCATGTTTATAATTACCATTAATAAATCAAACCCCGCCACAAGGCCGCCTATTATTCCACCGAAAGGTATCGTAATAAGGCCGACCAGTAAACCTTTTGCAAAAAATGGTCTGTCTTCATATTCTATTAGTCCTAACCCTACCGGTATGGAAAAGACAATAGTGCAACCCAACATAGCTGCAACTATTAGACCAGCTAGCAATCCGGCCTGTTCGTTCTGAGCAAGCTCCATCGCAAGCGGATAACCACCCATATCATTGGCAAGGATTGTGGCAAACATCGCCGGATCAGCACCCATAACATTGAACACCGGTATTATTATAGGGCCTAAAACTTTTGCTATCACAGGTGCCAATGTTACAATACCTACCATGCCTAAGGCTAGAGGCCCCATTGCATTAAAGCCCTCTTCGAACTTCTCACCAAGCCCAAATCGATTTCCCAATATACGGTCAATACCGCCTATTAAGATTCCAATTGCCATAACCCACATGATAATTTGGTCAAAAGACATATAAGCCCTCCTCATTTTTTATTGTGCAGTTTTCTTCAACCCTTAAGCTGAATTGGTGATAACTATTTCCACCTCTCTTTCTTTAATAATCTTAATTAAAATAAATTAGTTTATAGTAGCTCATATGATTTTATGTGTATTTTATGTGATATCATGCCTCTATTATATGATATTCTGTGTATTATCGAAAAATCCTCCTTTGTGAAATAATTCTTTATTTATTTTTAATAAAAAAACCCTTCGATACTTCGAAAGGTTTTGTTCGGATGATTTTTATTCAGGTTTCCTACAAGTTAAAACCGTCTTAATGGATTTTTTGTATTTTTTTATCAGGTGATTATCCACATTCCAATCAGTTACCAAAACATCGATGTCGCTCAAATCACAAACTTTCGTAAAAGCCTTAACGCCGAATTTGCTATAATCTGTAACTGCTATAACATTATTACTTTGCTCAATCATCGACCTTCGAGTTGCGGCTTCCTCCACATGATAATCACTTATACCGTCTTTTAAAGTTATTCCCCCAACCCCGATTATAGCCTTATCAACGTTAAACTGTTTTAAGAAATCATTGGTCATAAAGCCTGAGCAGGAGAGATCGCCATATCTTAATCGACCTCCTGCAAAAAATACCCTGAAATCTTTTACATTGATAAGTTCCAAAGCTATATTGATGGCGTTTGTTATAACTGTCAAATCCTTTTTTTGTTTAAGGTTTTTAGCTACTTCTAGAGTAGTTGTGCCTAAGTCGATTATAAGGGTTTCCCCGTCTTCAACAAGTTCCGCACACTTTATACCTATTTGCCTTTTTTCCACCATATGCGCAACTTCTCTTGCGGAATAGCTAGGTTCTTCCGCTAATTTTTTGGATAAAACCGCTCCCCCGTATACTTTCCTTAAAAAACCTTGACTTTCTAGATGATCCAAATCTCGACGCACAGTTTCTATCGATACATTGAAGGTTGCCATTAGGTCAGCAACTTTGACAACCCGATTTTTATTTATCAAATCCAATATGACTTGGTGGCGCTCTTGTGCCAACATCAATATAAAATCCCCTCCAATTTCATAAAAAAATATAAGTAATGCCCTTTACTCAGCCAACACAAAATCTATTTGCTTTTCTGCAATATTTACTTTGTATACCTTGACTTTTACAATATCCCCTATTCGAAACACTCTACCCGTACGTTCGCCACGCAATGTCATCGTTTTCTCAATAAAGTGATAGTAATCATCCTCGATATTACTTACATGGATAAGCCCCTCGATAGTGTTGTCCAATTCAACGAAAACGCCGAAAGAAGTCACTCCTGAAACGATGCCCTGATAAATTTCACCTATCTTTGTTGCCATATATTCAGCTATCTTTAAATCAGTGGTTTCCCTCTCCGCCTCTTCTGCAATGCGCTCACGTTCTGAAGATATTTTGGCTATTTTCTTCACAAGTTTACCAAGCTTTTTCTGGCGTTTTAAGTCCAGTTTGTTTTCTCGTTGTTCCCGCAAAATCCTATGTATAGCAAGATCCGGGTAGCGCCGTATGGGAGCGGTAAAATGAGTATAATACAGAGATGCCAAGCCAAAATGTCCCGAGTTCACGTCACTATAGCGGGCCTGCTTCAAAGAACGAAGCAGCATTGTATTTACCAACCGTTGTTCAGGCTTTCCGCTGGCCTTTTCCAGAATTTGCTGCAATGATTTGGGTTTAAGGTTTTTTATTCCCTTTAAGGTATAACCCAGATTGTACAGAAATTCCCGTAGAGCGATTATTTTTTCATCATCGGGCACTTCATGAACCCTGTAAACAAAAGGGAGTTTCAACCAAAAAATATGTTCTGCCACCACCTCATTGGCGGCAATCATAAATTCCTCAATAATGCGGTTTGAAATTTGTCTTTCCTCTTTAACCACATCCACGGGATTCCCCTTTTCATCCAGCAGTACTTTAGCTTCCTCCAAGTTAAAATCCAGACTTCCTCTTAAAAATCGCTTTTGTGTAAGCTTTTCAGCCAATTGTTTCATTAGATTAAAATCATCCACAAGGTAATCAAAACGCTTCATGACTTGTGGGTCTTTATCTTCCAAAATTTTATTTACTTCATTATATGTCATTCTTTCATAGGTTTTTATAATGCTAGGTGTTATCCTGTAGCTTTTGATATTGACATTTTCATCAAAATCTATTATTACACTCATGGTAAGTCGGTCCATCCGTGGGTTTAGGCTGCATATGCCGTTGGAGAGTTTTGGCGGCAACATGGGGATAACCCTGTCCACCAAATAAACGCTGCAGCCCCTTTTTAAAGCCTCTACATCCAGAGGGCTTTTTTCTTTTACATAATAACTTACATCGGCGATGTGAACTCCAAGGCGATACCCATTATCCATCTTTTCAATGGACACCGCATCATCCAAGTCTTTGGCGTCCTCACCATCTATAGTTACGGCTCTTATGTCTCTAAAATCTTCTCTTCCTGATAAATCTTCCCCTTTTACTTCATCGGGGATTTGTTCTAACTGCCCTAAAACTTTTCGAGGAAATTCCAAAGGCAGTTCCTGTTTTTTTATAATGGTTAAAATATCAATACCCGGCTCATCCTGATAACCAAGTATTTCAATAACCTCTCCGGCTGGGTTCCGTCGTTTTTCCGGCCATTCGGTGATTTTGGCTACAACCTTATGCCCGTTTCTGGCGCCCTGGGTTTTTTCTTTTGGAATAAATACATCGTAAAAAAATCTCTTATCATCCGGTATTACAAAGGAAAATTGTTTTCCTCGTTCTACAGTACCTACAATTTTATTATGTGCTCGTTTTAATATGCGAATTACTTCCCCTTCTGCCTTAGAAGAACCTCTTGCCGGCATTTTTGGCCTTACTAGGACCAGATCACCGTGCATTGCACCATTCATATCTTCCCGGCTGATATATATATCTTCCAGTTCCGGGTTATCAGGCAATAAAAAGGCAAATCCTCCAGGGTGGCTTTCCAATTGACCTACTGCCAAGTTCATCTTTTCGGGAACACCATACCTTCCCCGACGGTTTTTTACCACCAGTCCGGTCTTTTCCATATAGTCAAGCGCTTTCATAAGTATGTTTACTTCACCCTTGTCAATGTTTAGAGCTGTAATAAGTTCTCCTTCGGTCATGGGCTTATAAGCTTGTTCCTTCATGAATTCCAACAATTGTTCATTTAAAGGCATGTCAACCTCCGTTATTTGTTTGAAAATTTTGCTGGGTAAGCTTGTTTATATTTTACCCGTTATTGGCAGATATTACAATATAACATTTTATTACGTGAGTACATATCGGGATTTCTTGGCACTAAAATTAGTGTGCACACTATTAACTATGTGTTTAATTATACCATTCATGATGGCAACAGCCACCCTTTCTTTAAACACGGGGCTTCTCAGCCATCCCTCTTCTACCGGATTGGAAATAGTGCATACTTCAATATTAACGTAAGGTATTCCCTTGATATATTGGCTTTGCAGTATCTCGTTAACATTATTGTCTTCACTTGTACCTAGGTTTTTAAGTTTCAGCTTTTTTCCAAGCTCCCCGATGATAGTTTCACAAAGTATTTGACTTTTTTCCCCTTGATATGTTCCCTTTGCACCATTTACGTTCTTATCCAAGTCCCAATTGGTATGGATGCCTATGAATATATCGGCCTCCAGCAAAGCTGCTGTCTGTATTCGGTCTTTTAATTTCATGGTAACATCTTTTTCCCGGGTCATTACTGCATATGCACCATATAAATTCAATCGCTGTTTTAAATAACCGGCTATATCAAGCACTACATTTTTCTCCAATAAGTTTATATATCCCCGTTGACCTACCTCTTTCCCTCCATGGCCGGGATCGATAATGATTACTTTATCCTTAATTCTATTTTTTATAAATGATCGGTCAAAGGATATCTCTAATCTTTCCGGAATTCCACGCTGTAATTTTATTTCGTAGGAAGTCGGATGTTCAAAATCAGCTGAAATTGAGACCTTATCGCCTTTTTCCGTTATTGTAACCGTATTTACAAGCCCGTCGAAAACCCTTATTGTATCAGGTGCCATTATAAGTCTGCAATCAGCTATAAGCTTAAATTTATATTGGGAAATTCCGCTTATTGTATAACCGAAAGGATTTGTTGACTCCACCACCAAAATCGAACAATCGGAAGTTGTAACATAAACATTCGTAATACTTGGCTTCATAAAAATCCTCCTTTCAACAAATCATCATAGTTATTTTATTCAAAAATATTTTTATTGGTGACTTTTTAATACTTCTAAAATTAGAATATATGAATAAAAATCTAAGAGCAGGAGGTTTTTATAATGGAAAAACATAACTTTCAATGGGCTCCGATACCCATCCGAACGCATTTAATAACTGAAAATGATGATATTGTTGAAGTTGTGGCAGCCTATACTTTATCGGTAGCCAAACCCGGTGACATAATTGTCATAGCCGAAAGCCCCGTAGCAATTTCTCAAGGCAGAGCAATCCTTTCTGGTTCAGTAAAAAGCGGTATTTTCGCACGTTTTCTATCAAAATTCCCTAATAAAGACGGCAGTCTGGCAACGCCGCAAGCAATGCAGCTTGCGATAAATGAAGTGGGAAGATTCAAAGTGTTGCTAGGTGCCATAGCCGCAGCATTTGGCAAGGCAATTGGTCGCTCCGGAGATTTTTACAGAGTAGCAGGCAGAGAACTGGCTAAAATCGATGATATAGCCGGAACACTGCCTCCTTTTGATGGTTATATAGTCTTGGGGCCGAAAAAACCGAAGGAAATCACCGATAAAATATATGAAAAAATCGGTGTAACTACCGCCATAGCAGATATAAATGATCTTAAATGTGTGGATATCCTGGCGATAACCGGTGAAATCTCCGAGGAGCAAATAATAGGGATATTGCAAAGCAATCCTCTCGGAAATGATGATCAGCAGACTCCGTTGGTTGTCTTAAAAAGAGTTGGATAACATAAAAAATGAAGGGTAGGTGAATACTTTTGTCTAAAAAGCAAAAATACAGGGTAGCTACACTTATTCTTGCCGTTACTATTATGGGACTTAGCTACAATATATTTATAACCCGATCATTACCCGCATTAAAATTATTTGGCCCAAGTAAGACAGTAGCAATTGACCCGGGACATGGCAGCATAGATAAAGGCGCGGTTCATGAAGAAACCGGTGTTGCCGAAAGCCCTATAAATCTGGCTGTAGCTGTTCAGCTTAAACAAATGCTCAAAAGGCAAAAATATAATGTCATCTTAACTCGAGACAAAGAAACAACAGAAAAGGTATCTAACTGCAAGGAACTCCAACGTCGGATAGACCTTGCCTCAAAATCCGAAGCCGATATTTTAGTTAGTATTCATGCAAACAAATACCCCGACCCTCAATATTACGGAGCACAATGTTTCTATAACCCTCAAAAGCAAGAAAGTAAACAATTAGCTTTACTCATCCAAGAAGAATTAAAAAACATGGACCCGGAAAACATAAGAGAAGCTATTCCACAGGATTTGTACATTTTAAGAGAAAGCCCCATGCCCGCTGTTTTGGTTGAAATGGGTTTTTTATCAAATCCCAAGGATCGTGAAAGATTACAAGATCCCACTTATCAGAAAAAGATGGCACAATGTATTGAAAAGGGCATTAAACGATATTATGCCGGAGATTCTCCTGTTCGGACTCCTGAATACAATTGAAAATATCGCACACACATGATATTCTTTTCATATAATAATCGTGAAATTATTTGTAAAGGAGTTTTAGTATGTTACCAATACCTACTAAATTCAACTTGGTAGCAGGCAGTTCCGAAGGTTCAACACTGCTAAATGCTTTTGACGGAGCATTGCTTGATGCCGGTGCGGGAAATCTGAATCTTTTAAGAGTAAGTAGTATTTTACCACCGAACGCAGTCTATGACAAAAATCTTATCCTCCCTCCAGGAAATCTAGTCCCAACTGCTTATGGGGCTATAGACAGCGATACCCCGGGAACAGTCATTTCGGCAGCTGTAGGTGTAGGTATCCCTGGCGACGGCAGTTTTGGCATGATTATGGAAGTCTCCGGAGAATTTGACAAAAACGCAGCCGAAAAACAAGTGAGAAAAATGCTGGCGGAAGCTTTTGAAATGAGGAATAAAACCTTGTCAGAAATTAAAGTAAAGGTGGCGGAACATAAAGTGGACAAAATCGGGTGCGCCTTTGCAGGAGTGCTTTTGTGGTATTGATAACAAAAAACAAGAACCCATAAATGGGTTCTTGTTTTTTTATATTTTCATCCAGTTATATCATAGCCATTACATAAATCTTAATTGCAATTTACCTATCTTTTCTAGTGTTCTCCTGCTTTTTTTCGTAATCTTAAATCGCTGGGTCATCCTAACCATTTCTTCAAAAGGAAGAATAATCGGGTCGCCAAATTAGCCAAAAATAGATTATTCTATTGCGGTAATAAAATATAAACTCAGTATAAAAAATTCCAGGTTAAAGAACGTTTGGTTTACAAAAAATAAATGTAACTATTTTGAAAGGAAGTATCGTAAATGCGACCAATAGAAACCACAAAAGGTGAAATTATAAGAGGCCTTGAATCTTATCCATATGAGGTTATAAACGATAAAATTAGAATACGGCTACCTTTTCGCATTAATTTTTATAAGCTCAGTGAGATTCTAAAGCAGGAGGATTATTTTTTAGCCAATCCTCCTGAAGCAGATTCACAGGGATGGGGTAAGGGCTTTGATGCTGAGGGGTATTATCCTTATTGGGTCTATGCTGGAAATGATGACCATTATTTTGCCTTTCCTCCGGAAGATTATAAGATAGTGCCGGAACCAGGGTCCGCGCCAAAGCATGTGCCGATTCTGGGAAGTAAGGCTTTAGAGGAATTTTTTCGCTGGCTGCCGTTGTTAAAACAGGCGAAAGCAGCTGGAGAAGCTATACATGTAGGCAGGTAAGCTCAAGTATCACTGCCCTTCAGTAATATATCACATTTTATGGCTTTTATTTTTTATCAAAATACTGTAAAATAAAGTATGCACCATATTCTTTATTACGTTAATTCATTAAAGTGAGCTAATATAAGAAGTTTTACGGGAGGAAGTCAAATGAGCATTAAACAGATAAAAAGGCCTACATCCGAAGCTAATTTTATCAATGATTCCGGTCTTCGTGAGAAGGTATCAACCATACTTTCTGAAATACAAAATAAAGGCGATACAGCATTATTTAACTTCTGCGAAAAATTTGATGGGTTTAAAGGGGAAAGTCTTAAAGTATCAACGAAGCAAATAGAATCCGCCTATGAAAGCCTAGATACTGAGATAATTCAAGCTATAAAAATTGCCGCCCGGCGGATTGAGCAATTTGCGCAAGTACAGAAAGAGGCAATCTTACCTCGTGAAGTAGAATTATCACCGGGTATTACTCTTGGTCATCATATTCTTCCTGTTTCTTCATCTGCCTCTTATGTGCCCGGCGGAAGATATCCCCTTCCATCTTCAGCACTTATGTCAATCATTCCTGCACGGGTGGCCGGGGTAAAAAGAATCGTGGCTTGCTCACCGCCTGATCGTTCCATTGAAAGTATCAATCCTGCTACTCTTGTGGCAATGGATATAGCGGGAGCTCATGAGATTTATTGCATGGGCGGGGCACATGCAATTGGCGCCTTGGCCTTTGGTTCAGAAAGTATAGCCCCGGCGGATATTATCGTAGGGCCGGGAAATCAATGGGTTACCGAAGCTAAACGGCAGGTCAGCGGCGATGTTGGAATAGATTTCATTGCAGGCCCCAGTGAAGTCCTTATAATAGCAGATAGCACAGCAAATCCCAAATTCATAGCAGCAGACCTCTTAGCACAATCCGAACATGATACGCAAGCTCGTGGTATCCTAATATCCACTGATGAAAAACTCATACACAGTGTTTTAGGATACTTGGAAGAGTTCTTAGAACAGCTTCCTACCGCCCCAGTAGCCCGTAAGGCTTGGGAGGACAACGGAGAAATTTATCTGGTGGATTATCTTGAAGAAGCCGTGAATTTATCCGATGAAATAGCACCTGAGCATCTTGAATTACATATATCAAATCCGGATGCAATAGTTCCAAAATTGAATAACTACGGCTCCCTTTTTATAGGCAATTGGGCGGCAGAAGTCTTAGGGGACTATGTTTCCGGCACAAATCACATTTTACCTACCATGCGGGCAGCCCGGTATACCGGCGGGGTATGGGTCGGAACCTTTTTAAAGGTGGTAAGCTACCAAAAAATTACACAGCAAGGAGCCCAAGAGCTGTCTCCGGTGGCATCCAAGCTCGCCGAATTGGAGGGACTTTACGCTCATAAGCTGGCTGCAGATTTAAGACGTTAAACATAATTGAAAGGGAGCACAGCAACTTCTGTTGTTGCTGTGCTCTTTTAAGTAGCATACATTCATATATATCATATCTAGGTCCGGGCGCTCTTCCCTGTCGACTTTAATTGATACAAAGTACTTGTTTAAAATACCGGCTATCTCTTCATCCTCAAAAGATTTCCTGGCCATTACATGACACCAATGACAAGTGGATTACTGTAACCAATCGTCAGGAGTACCCAATAGAAAGAAAAATCGGCTTATCTTCTGCTTTTGCTTTTTCAAACGCTTCTTGACACCATGGATACCAGTCAACTGGATTATAAGCATGTTGCAACAAATAAGGAGATTTCTCTTTGAGCAATCTGTTCGTAAGCTTAGTACAATTCATATACCACAACTCCTAGCTTTATTATTTTATTATTACTCAAGGAGCAAAATTTATAAATAGTTTCACTTTTATGAAGCCACTCATATACTATTATATTGAAAGAAAGGAGGTGATTTTGAATGAGTATGCCCACAATTCCTGATATTAAGCCTAGAATAGAAATATCATTTGAAGAAACCGTCAGATTATTGCTTGCATCTATTGCTCTTGAAGAACTTAGCCTGGCTCATATCATGAATTCAGAAGCAGAAAAGATTCAAGAAATCGTTAAATCTGGAGGTGGCAATAAATTAGATGAGCTGCTCTGTATAGATAAAAGTGTTGAAAGAGTCCTGAGAGATGTTATTAAAAAGGAAATATTACTGGAATTCAAATTTGATAATATCCTTGAATTAATGGATAAAACCCATAAACATCGGGATTAACCCATTTACTAGAAAGGCCTTTTTTAGTAATGCACCGGAAAAATAATAAGAATAATTACTCCACCTTAGTATTTTAAAAAGATGGAGGTTGACATATTTTGAACGGTAAGGATACGGATAATAGATTAATCGGGAAAAAATAATTGAAACTGCTGTCAACTTGGATGAGTCACTTGTTGAAATCCTTAGAATGGAAGTAAAAAGGATGAAGCAATTGGCAAAAAGTGATATTGCTGCTGATGAGTTTCAGAAAACCAATAATACAATCAAAAACATAATTATAGCACTGCTAATAACAGATGAAAAGTTAAAAACAGGAATTGATTTGTATATGAACAATAGTAAAGCTTAACATATACATTATCAAAATTAATATACATAATTAATTGTTATGTATATTAATTTTATTTACAAATGATATAATTGATGTGGATTATTCTAAAAACCTGGGTTTATTCCTCTTCACGTAATATATTTATGGAAGTAGTGTTAATATAACGAAAAACAAGTTATATATGCAGTAAATAAACATATTAGTTAATAGGCTAAAAAATTGAATGATACCGGGGGTGAGACTATGAAAAAAATCATATATGCATTAGCTGCGTTTTTTATATTCCTGGCGTTTTTGCCCCATGATGTGGCTGAGGCGAAATCATATGATGTGACAAAATACGATATGATCATCGAAGTCAAGTCCAACGGCGACGCTGAAGTTAAAGAGAAAATCACCTATGATTTTTCTGGAGATTTTAACGGAGTCTATCGAAACATAGATCTTGACGGCACCGATGGTTGCAAGGATGTAAAGGTATATGTGGAGGAAGTCGGCACTTTAAGGGAGTTCTCCCCCGGATGGGGCAAAAATCCAAACGAATACGAACGTTCCCAAGATGGTAATATTATGTCACTTAAGGTGTATGAAAAGACCAGTTCCCGGGGAAAGGCCTTCGTATATGAATATACCTTAAAAAATGTAGCTGAAAGATACAATGATATCGGGGTTTTCAACCGAAAGGTCATAGACAGAAACTGGGATGTACCCCTAAAGGATATAAGTATAGAAATCCGCATTCCTGAAGGGGCCAAGAAGGATGAGCTCAAAGTCTTTGCCCATGGCCCGCTGGAGGGATATTCCGAGATTATCGATGAGAGAACTTTTTCGTTTTATGTTGGCGAAGTAATGCCTGGGACCTTTGTGGAGACGCTGGCAATATTTCCTCCGGAACTCATTCCCGATTCAAAAAAGGTATTTAGCCTAGACAAACTTCCATCAATACTGGAAAATGAGCAGAGATTGGCAGATGAGGCCAATCGGATTCGCGAAGAAGCCCGGGCCAAAATGGTTCGAGAGGAAAGTCTGAAGAACATTAGGAAAAAACTGTTCCCCGTTTTTTTGATTGTTATCCTCGGTGCCGTAGCCTCTTTTATTAAAATGAACCTAAAATACGGTCGTGACCTAAAGCCAGAGTTTGACGGAGACTACTACCGGGATCTGCCGGGGGATTACACACCGCCGGTGATGACTTATCTGTTGACTAAGAGAAACGTGGGCCCAAACGATATCATGGCCACCATTATGGACCTGGTTAGAAAAAAGCGGCTTAAGATAACAAAAATTGATGTAGAGCAAAGGGGAGGTTTATTTTCGGGAAATAGAACCGCTGAAAAATACATGCTGGAAAAGGTAAAAGATGCGAACTTGGAAGGTCTCACTCGCCATGAAGTGTTCTTGATGGATTGGTTTATCGACAAACTAGGTGAAGGCAAAGGACTTATACTAGATGACCTTAAACAAAAAGTAAAAGGCAAAAACGCCGCCTTGGAATTCCATACAAATTATGGAGCCTTTAAAGAACTGGTTAAAATGGAGGGTTCTACTAAAGACTTTTTTACCGGCAACGACCTTACCGGTAGCAGTGCATTCCTGCTGATAGCTCTAGCTCTTATAGTCGTCGGAGTTGCATCAATTGCATTTATTGGGGCGTGGGGCTTTGGTGTCATAGCAGTGATTTTGGCGATTCTTTCTCTCATGAACTTGCTGTTCCTAAAGTTTAAGACAAAGCGAACTCGATATGGTGTTGAGCAAACTGCTATGTGGAAGGCCTTCAAGAGATTTTTGCTTCACTTTTCTAGCTTGGATAAAGCAGAGATACCTTCCATCGTTATATGGGAGCACTATTTGGTCTATGCCATTTCTTTGGGAGTTGCAAAGGAGGTCTTGGCTCAACTGCCTAAGGTATTCAGTGAAACCGAATTAAATGATCCTTCCCTGACCTATATGGGCGGATACGGATACGGTTTCCATTCCTTCCACCACATGAACTCTACGCTGAATAACACCATGACCACTGTGACCCAAGCGATAAATACCGCCTCAGTAGCGGCTTCCAGGGTTTCTTCAGGCAGTGGCGGTGGCGGCGGCTTCAGCGGAGGAAGTTCCGGAGGCGGTGGTGGTGGCGGCGGTGGCGGTGCATTCTAAGAATAAAGAGAGGATGGTATAAATGCCAACTTTAATTATTTTAGGTTTATTGGTA
>CAZFME010000036.1:0-18051 GCA_964520055.1 uncultured Clostridia bacterium | reverse complement strand
GTCGAATTTTACAAAGGTATTTTACCACATATTCAGTTGTGGATGATGTAGCCATACAGGATATTTATATACAGTCCCCAAAATATGGGTTGCCCTTTGCAGTAATTATGAACCCAAATCGGTCATATTTTATTAAAACTTATCAGTCAAGCTAAATACTTACGTACAGTAAAAGTGTTAGATTTGATTGTAAGCAGAGTAGGCAAAAGGCTACCCTGTCAAGGTGGGGCGGCCTAAAATGCGTATATTCTTATATAATTGGTTAAAAAAATACACGTGATGTGCAAATGCTAAGCCCGACGAGTTGTATAAGATACCATAAAATGATAAAATTGAAAACATAGACGAAATAGATAAGAGAGGTGAAAACAAGCTTATGAATAAAGACACGGTTGAGCGTATAGCTGATGTTGCTCATGTGCATATCTCTGAGGAGGAAAAAAGTGAAATTGCAAAAAAGCTAAGTTTCTTACTGGAATGCTTTGATAAGCTGAACCAGGTTGACACCGAAGGGGTTATGCCCACTGTTTACCCCGTAACTGATAGAAATGTACTTAGAGAAGATGTTGTTTGGGAGAGCCTTCCCATACAGGAAGTACTAAAAAACGCTTCCGATAAGGACAATAGGTTTTTTAGAGTGCCGAGGATTATTGAGGAATAAAATATTTTAGAATGGAGGTAAAATATTGGAACTGCATGAATTAACAGTTCACGAAGCTCATGAACTTTTAAAGAAAAAGGAAATAACTTCCGAAGAACTAATAAATGCCCTTTTTAAAAGGATAGAAAACATAGACGATAAAATAAAAGCCTATGTTACTTTAGATAAAGAACAAGCTTTACAAGTAAGTCATGAGGTTGATCAAAAAGCTGATTTCAAGCAGCCTTTATCGGGAATCCCTGTAGCTGTAAAAGATAATATATGTACGGAAGGTCTGAAAACCACTTGTTGTTCAAAAATGCTGCAAAACTTTGTGCCTCCATATGACGCTACAGTTTTAACCAAATTAAAAGAAAACAATGCAATTCTTTTAGGAAAGACCAATATGGACGAGTTTGCCTTGGGTTCTTCCACTGAAAGTTCCTTTTTTTATCCAACCAAAAACCCTTGGGATCTTGAAAGGGTACCGGGGGGGTCATCGGGAGGTTCTGCTGCTGCGGTAGCTGCTGATGAATGCATATATTCTCTAGGTTCTGATACGGGAGGGTCCATAAGACAGCCCGCCAGTTACTGCGGTGTAGTGGGTCTTAGACCTACTTACGGGAGAGTGTCGCGTTTCGGTTTGGCAGCCAGTGCTTCATCTATGGATACCATTGGTCCCGTTACAAAAGATGTTACAGATTGTGCCATTGTACTTAATGCCATCGCAGGACTTGATTCTTTCGATCCCACGTCTTCAGATTCTTTTGTGCCAGACTATTTAAAATCTCTTGAAACTGAGTTAAAAGATGCAAGAATAGGCATACCCAAGGAGTTTTTAGGAGATTCGGTCGATACAGATATAAAAAAGGCTGTCTTAAATGCCGCTAATGTTTATGAGGATTTGGGCTGTTATTGTGAAGAAATTAGTCTACCCCATGCAAAATATGCCTTGTGGGCATATTATATTATAGTTTCGGCCGAGGCCAGTTCAGAGTTGGGCCAATATGACGGTATTCGATACGGATATCGGGCCGAAAAATACGATGATCTACAGGAACTATACAAAAAAAGTCGTGGTGAAGGATTCGGCATTGAAGTAAAACGGCGCATCATACTTGGAACATACTTATGTGATGCTAAACACTATGATAAATACTATCTCAAAGCTCAAAAAGTTAGAACCCTTATAAAAACAGACTTTGAAGATATCTTTGATACATATGATTTTGTAATAACACCTACAGTGCCTTCTACAGCCTTTAAAATTGGCGAACAGATTGACGATCCATTAAAAATGTACATGAATGATTTATGTACGACACCGGTAAACTTAGCTGGCCTTCCCGCCATGTCGATTCCATGCGGTTTCTCCGAAGGGTTACCCATCGGTCTTCAGATAATAGGTAAAGCCTTTGATGAGGGGTCAATTTTGCAGGCAGCATATGCCTTTGAGCAAAATACTGATTATCACAAAAGACAGATAAAATGGAAGGAGGCTTAAGGATGAACTATGAAACTGTTGTAGGCCTTGAAGTGCATGTGGAACTTTCAACAAAGACAAAAATATTTTGCGGCTGCAGTACCGAATTCGGCAAGGAACCAAATAGCCATTGCTGTCCTGTTTGCCTGGGAATGCCCGGAGCAATTTCGCTTATGAACAAGCGGGTTGTCGAATACGCCACTAAAGCCGGGCTTGCCCTTAATTGTAAAATAGCTGAGTTTTCAAGATTTGACCGAAAGAACTATTTCTATCCCGACATTCCAAAAGCCTACCAAATTTCACAATACCACATTCCCTTGGCTAGAAACGGTTATATAGAAATTGAATCAGATGAACAAATCAAACGTATTGGTATACAAATCATGCACATGGAAGAAGATGCGGGCAAGCTAATTCACGAAGAAGACAGCCCATATTCTCATGTAGATTTGGACAGAGCCGGGGTGCCTTTAATAGAAATAGTTTCAGAACCTGATATTCGCTCGGCGGAGGAAGCATGGCTTTACTTGAATAAATTAAAAACCATACTTCAATATATCGAAGTTTCAGACTGTAAAATGGAAGAAGGGTCACTCAGATGTGATCTAAACGTTTCTATCAGGCCTGAAAGATCGGATATATTTGGCACCAAAGTCGAAGTTAAAAACCTGGGTTCTTTCAGAGCCGTCAGGCGAGCCATTGAGTATGAAGAAAAACGTCAGCGAGAAATTCTTGAAAACGGTGGGTGCATTACCCAAGAAACCCGTCGATGGGATGAGCCCAAAGGTGCTACCGTCCATATGAGAGGTAAAATTGAAAACCGGTATTCACCTGAGCCCAACCTTGCACCTATTATTATAAATAAGGATTGGAAAGCAAAAATTCGCCAGGAAATCCCCGAACTGCCCGATGCACGAAAGGCAAGATTCATGAAAGAATATGAGCTTCCCGCCTATGATGCTGGTGTTATTACAGCATCCAAGATTCTTTCAAACTTCTACGAAGAATGTGCCAAATATTACCACGATCCAAAAACTGTAAGTAATTGGATAATGGTTGAATTGATGAGCATTCTAAATGAAACAGGGCAGGGCGTTAATGATTTAAAATTCACCCCAAAACAGTTGGCAGATATGCTTACTATGATTGACAAAGGTACCATCAGCGGTAAAATAGCCAAAGATGTCTTTAGGGACATGTTCGACACCGGAAAATCTCCTGAGGACATAGTAAAAGAAAAAGGTCTTGTTCAAATTTCTGATGAAGCAGAGCTTGAAAGTATTGCCAAAAAAGTAATTGACAATAATCCTAAGTCAGTCCAGGATTATAAAAACGGCAAAAAGAAAGCTCTGGGCTTTCTCGTTGGTCAAATAATGAAAGAAACCAGAGGTAAGGCAAATCCGCAAATGGCAAATACCATTCTTAGCCGATTGTTAAATTAATAAACATATTTTAACTGCATAATTTACCCCTACCGAGGCTAAAGGTAGGGGTAAAAATATTTTTATGTGATAAAAGCAAAGTATTTCAGCATAAAAAGCAGCATATCAAACTTGAAGGATTTTAAAATTCGTTATCGAATACTAAGTAATACCAAGATTAAACTCCCATATTATTACACTCAAAACAGTTCGCCCTACTAATTAATGAAATTTATAATAAAGTAGTTATCTCTTGGGTGTCGGAACCCATTGAAACGATTTTTAATTATGAAAACCAGAGTAAACACTAAGTTTAAGAGAAGAGCTTTTGGAAGGGGGATTCATGGGCAGATCGGAGAATAAGTAAACAAGTTTTTAATTTATTTTTGGGAGGGGATTTAATGCTAAAAAAAAGTTTTATATTACTACTTGTTTTAATGCTAGCGGTGACACCTTTGGCCGGTTGTGGTCAGAAACCCACCAAGCAGAGTGGGGAACAACCTGAACCGGAGGCACCGAAGAAAATTCTCAGAGTGGCTGTTATGTCAAACCAACCGAAATTAGACCCGGTTTTTGCTACAGATACATCTTCTGCCAGGGTAATCTATCAGATTTTTGAAACACTGGTGGATTACGACAATGATGGAAACGTACAACCACTATTAGCAAAGTCCTGGGATATTTCCGATGATGGCCTGAAATATATATTCCACTTAAAAAAAGGTGTGAAATTTCACAGCTCAATCGAAGGTAAACCTACTGCAAATGGTGGCCGTAACGTAACCGCTGATGATTGGATATGGTCCTTCAATTACATCTTAAACCCTGATACCAAGTCACCGAGAGCATATTTTCTAGATATGATTAAGGGTTATCAAGACTATCAGGAAAAGAAAACTGAGCAAATTGCGGGAATTTCCAAGGTTGATGATTATAGCATAAAAATAGAATTGGATTACCCCTTTGCACCATTCCTAAGTATTCTGGCTTACAATACATTTAACGTTCTTCCAAAAGAGGACGTGGAAAAATACGGAGCAGAACAGTTTAACTTCCATCCCGTTGGTACCGGTCCCTTCAAATTTGAACAGTGGGTGCAAGATGATAAAATTGTACTTTCCAGAAACGAAGATTATTGGGCAAAGGACAAAAATGGAAATCCACTGCCATATCTTGACGGGATAGAATTCCGTATTGTTACAGATCTTGCTATGCAATGGACAGAATTTGGTCTGGGTAACTTTGATATAATTGAAGAAGTCGATGATCCGTACTATCATGAAGCCAAAGATATGCCAAATTTCATAGAGAGAGCCGAATTTGGAACCTATTGCTATATATTTAATATGACCAAAGCTCCATTTAAGGATAATAAAGCACTGCGCCAAGCTTTCAACTATGCCATTGATCGCAAGGGCCTAATAGACATGGTGAGAAACGGCAGAGCTCTTCCTGCATCCGGTCCGTTACCACCTGGAATTATGGGTTATGACGAAAATATTGAGCCTGAATATACATATGATGTGGAAAAAGCTAAAGTTCTATTGGCAGAAGCCGGATATCCTAACGGTATAAAAGTCGAACTGGTTTATTTTACTCATGAAGGAAACAAGCGGATAGCTAAAGCATTGCAGGCTCAAATGAAGCAAGTTGGTATTGATATGACTATAAGGAATGTAGACGGTGGTACCCTGCTTGATGCTGCTGACAGACTTGAGATTCCGTTTTTCTGTATTGGCTGGTCAGCCGACTATCCCGATCCCGACAACTTCCTGTATGTACTTTTACACTCCAGCAATATAGGGTCTAAAGGTAACTATAGTGCCTTTAACAACAAGGAGTTTGATGAAATTACAATGAAAGCAAGAATAGAAACCGATCCGGCAAGGCGTGAAGAACTTTACAAACAAGCTGAATCAATAGCACGGGAAGAAGCGCCGTGCTTATACATCTACCATTATACAACACATGGATTAGCTCAACCCTATGTTAAAAACATGCAAGTACCTTTTTTTGGTGCATATTCCCTCAAATACACAAAGTTAGATATGGAAAAATAGAAAACTGTAAGACATGGCTTCCTTTTAAAAAGAAGCCATGATAAATATTATTAAAAAGTATAATCTAGTGCTGTTGCTGAAGGAGGGAAAAGAATTTGTTGAATTATATCATAAGAAGAATTATTGGGGCAATTCCGGTATTGATAGGTGTAATTGTGGTGGTATTCATACTCACCACCATCGTCCCGGGAGATCCTGCCAGAATTATGATGGGGCAGCGGGGAAACCCTGAAACCATTGAAAAAATCCGACATGAAATGGGTCTTGATAAGCCTCTTTTAGTACAGCTTTTAGATTTCATGAAAAATGCAGTTACACTGAATCTCGGTAAATCTTATAGGAATAATATGACAGTGGTGCAGGCTTTAGCTTTAAGAATGCCCGTTACTTTTAAGTTAGCCTTTTTTGCTATGTTGGTAGCCGTTTTTGTTGGTGTTCCGCTGGGAATCATATCAGCGGTAAAACAGTATTCCTGGTTTGACTATGGAGCAATGCTTTTCGCTGTTCTTGGAATATCAGTTCCCGTTTTTTGGGTAGCACTGCTGTCAGTGGTGCTTTTTTGCGTAATATTAGGATGGATTCCAGGCACTGGCACAGGAAACGGTGAATTAATTTATTATGTACTCCCTTCAATTGTTTTGGGACTTAGACCCGGAGCTCTTATTGCCAGGTTTACCCGTTCGAGCATGTTGGAGATTATTAGGCAGGATTATATACGGACCGCCCGAGCAAAAGGTGTAGCTGAGAGAATGGTCATCATGAGGCATGCCCTGCGCAATGCCATAATTCCGGTTGTGACCATAATAGGTATTGAAGTTGCGAGCCTCTTGAGTGGTGTTGTTATTATTGAGCAAATATTTTCATTGCCCGGCTTGGGGCGACTCAGCATAGAAGCATTGACAAGTCGCGATTTTCCGATTATTCGCGGAATAGTGTTATTTATGGCCTTTATATTTGTTGTAATCAATCTTGTAGTAGACCTATCTTATCCGCTGTTTGATCCAAGAATAAAATACGATTAATTGGGGGGGTAAGTCATGGAAACACAAACAGAAATCAACACAAAAGCAGAAGATGTAAAACAAAAGATGGTAGGCCGTAGCCTGTGGATGGATGGGTGGTTCAGGCTTAAAAAAAATAAATTGGCCGTGTTTGGCATGTTGTTTGTTATAATCATCTGTTTGGTAGCGATTTTCGCCCCATATATCACCAGGTATGACCCTAATGAACAGTTTATTTGGACAGAAGGGGTTTCGGCCAAACTGGCACCACCCAGTTTAAAATACTGGTTTGGCACTGATGTTTACGGTAGGGACATTTACACCCGCGTTATCTATGGTGCACGGATTTCACTGCAAATAGGATTTGCTGCAATAACTGTGTCGGTGGTAATCGGTGTTGTGCTTGGAAGCTTAGCGGGGTACTATGGCGGATTTGTTGATGATGTCATAAGCTGGCTTACCAATGTCATATTTGCATTCCCATTTTTACTTTTTATTTTGGCATTAGTAGCTTATTTACCACCTAGCTTACCGTTGCTTTATATGTCCATAGGAATAATATCATGGGCATCTTTTGCAAGGGTGGCCCGAGGCCAGGTTATTCAAGTGAAAGAGATGGAGTATGTGGAAGCCGCTATAGCTATAGGGGGCAATGATAGCAGAATAATATTTAAGCATATACTGCCGAACATATTAGCTCCTATTATAGTTCAGGCTACTCTTGAAATCGGTAGTGTAATTATGCTGGAATCTTCCCTTAGCTTTCTGGGTTTCGGAATTCAGCCACCTAAACCTGCTTGGGGAAATATGATAAGTGAGGGAAAGCAATACTTTCCTTCAGGGCAATGGTGGTGGTCGGTTTTTCCCGGTTTGGCTATTATGGCTCTGGTGTTAGGATTTAATCTTTTCGGTGACGGTTTGAGGGATGCGCTTGATCCCCGGCTTAAGCAGTGAGGAGTGACAGTATATCTGAAAATTTAGTAGAAGCAAGGAATCTGTAAGCGTTATTAAAGCAGTGGAAAAGTCAAGCAAAGTATAGTATTATATTTAATAAGATGTGGGGCGCTGTTTATAATTGCGATGTAATTCCTAGGGCATTTGCTCTGTGTCTTTAAAAGGGTAATTTTTAATCACTGTAAGCAGCATATATTCTGTAAATCGGAGGTAAAAATAAATGGCTACAATAAAACCTTTTAAAGCTTTAAGACCTGCCAAAGAGCTGGTATCGAAAGTTGCAGCTTTTCCTTATGATGTAGTGACCACAAGAGAAGCTCGCGAAATAGTTAAAAATAATAAATACTCATTTCTACATATTGATAGGCCTGAAATTGCTTTTAAAGAGCCTATAAATCCGTATGACCGTAAGGTTTATGAAAAAGCCCGAGAAAAATTATTTACCATGATTAACGAAAAGGTATATTTACAGGATAAAAAGCCATGCTTATACATTTATCAACTGAACAGGCAAAATCTGATTCAAAAAGGCATAGTAGCCTGTGCAGCCATCGATGATTACCTAAATAATGTCATAAAAAAACATGAACATACACTATCGGTTAAAGAGCAGGACAGGATAAATCATGTAAATTACACTGAGGCACATACTGGTCCGATACTCATGACCTATCGTGAAAACCCCGAGATTACTGAAGTAGTTGATGACTGGACTTTGGCCCATTCTCCGATTTACGACTTTGTTTCCGATGACAAAGTCGGTCAAACAGTATGGATTATCGATGATGAAGATGTCATTAAAAAGGTAGTAAATTTATTTGCCGAAGTGGGAGCTCTTTATATAGCTGATGGTCACCATAGAACGGCAGCAGCTGTAAAAGTCGGAATTGCTGAGAGGGCGAAGCACCCTAATTATAATGGTTATGAGGAATATAACTATTTCCTTTCGGTTATTTTCCCTGAGACACAGCTGACAATACTTGAATATAACAGAGTCATAAAGAATTTAAACGGTTTAAGTGAAGAGAAATTATTGGAGAGAATAAAAGAAAACTTTGAACTCGTTTATATTGGTAAAGAAGCTTTCAAACCGCAAGTAAAGCATTTATTCGGTATGTATATGAGCGGAAAATGGTATGGTTTAAAAGTCAAGCCAAGCAGTTTTAATGAGAATGATCCAGTAGACAGCCTGGATGTATCCATATTACATAACCTAATAATCGCCCCCATTTTTGGTATTACAGATCCGAGGACCGATGACCGGATCGATTTTGTAGGAGGAGTAAAGGGCGTGGAAGAATTAAAAAAACGCGTGGACAGTGGTGAAATGAAAGTTGCTTTTGTGATGTATCCCACTCCTATAGATGACCTCATGAAAATTGCCGATGCAGGCTGTATAATGCCACCAAAATCAACCTGGTTTGAACCTAAACTGCAAAGCGGAATATTCATACATCAAATAACTTAATGTAGAAGTATCGCACCAACTTAGGTGCCAGGCACCTAAGTTGGTGAATGTTCTGACATATTCATTGGAATACCTTTCTACACTAATCATGTATATAAATGGAGGTTATATATCTTGTCTTTCCCATGTGTGGAAATAAATTTAAAGAAAATAAAGCATAATACGGAACATCTGGTTAATTTATGCACCAATAACGGAATTGAAGTTATGGCAGTAACTAAGGGGGTATGTGGGCTGGCTGATGTGGCAAAAACCTTAATCAAAGGTGGTGCCAAAATGCTAGGCGAGTCCAGAATTCAGAATATAATATCTTTGAAACAATCAGGTATAAATGTGCCTATATATTTAATCAGGATACCTATGTTATCAGAAGTCGCCGATGTGGTTCAATGGGCTGATGGCAGTCTTAATTCCGAAATAAAAGTAATAACGGCATTGTCGGAAGAGGCACGTTCTTTTGGTAAAAACCATAAGGTATTATTGATGGTAGATGTTGGAGATTTAAGAGAAGGGGTTTTGCCTGAAAACGTCATAGATACTGTAGGCGAAATCATCGATCTTCCGGGTATTGAATTTGAAGGTATTGGAACTAATTTAGGATGTTACGGAGGAGTAATGGCCAGTTATGAAAATATGAAAGTACTGGTGGATTTGGCCAAGGATATAGAAAAAAAATACGGTTTTAAAATAAAAACTCTATCCGGGGGAAATTCATCCACATTATCATTGCTAAAAAGTGGTGGTTTAGCTTCCGGTATTAATCAATTTCGGTTAGGTGAAAGTATCCTATTGGGTAATAATCCCAGCACTTCAAGACCGCTGCCCGGCACCTATCAAGATACTATAATATTAAAAACAGAAGTAATAGAAACTAAAACAAAACCTTCATACCCCACAGGAAAAATCGGGAAGGATGCTTTCGGAAATATCCCGGTTTTTGAGGATAAAGGTCCTATGAGAAGAGCAATTGTGGCATTAGGTAAACAAGATTGCATAATAAAAGATCTTACACCTATAGATAGAAATATACAAATTCTTGGCGCCAGCAGTGATCACTTGCTGTTAGATGTTACACAAAGCAGCAACATAGATGTCGGCTCTATTATAGAGTTTAATTTGTCCTATGGAGCGCTGCTCAGCCTAATGACATCGAAGTATGTAACTAAATATTCAATTTGAGCTAATTTCAGTGATACAAAGTTCTATCACCTATACGATTTTCAGTAATTCATGTAAAAAAAACTAAAAAAACATAGGGGAGGGACTAACAACGAAATCCGGCTATGTGAAAACAAAACTATTAACCGCAGCTCTTATTATTTTCATTCTCATAAACACTACGGCCTGTACCCGTTCTATGGGGAAAAAGCCTGTCATAAAGACTAATTTTATGCTCGATACGCTAATAGAAATACAAGCTTTTGGGCCTAACGCTTCCGGGGCTATCGACAAAGCCTTTAACCGGATTGCTGATATTGAAAAAAAGATGACAGCAAAAGCTAAGACTAGCGAAATAATCAAGATCAATGAACGAGCCGGAGAAGGCTTCTATACGGTAAGCTCAGATACTTTTTTCGTCATTAAAAAAAGTCTTTGCTATTCAGAGATGTCCAAAGGAAAATTCGATATAACAGTGGGTTCTTTAGTGAGACTATGGGGTATCGGTACTGATGAGGCGCGTGTACCTACTACTAGCGAAATAAGTGAAACTTTACCTCTGGTTGATTACAAGCAGGTAGAACTCAGCGAAGATAAACATGGCGTCTTTTTGAAAAAACACGGTATGGCCATAGATTTGGGGGGAATTGCGAAGGGATTTGCAACCGATGAAGTAGTCAAGATATTAAGACAAAATGGTGTAGAAAGTGGCATAGCCGATTTAGGAGGCAATATTTTTGTTTTAGGAACAAAGCCCAACGGCAAACCATGGACAATAGGATTACAAAATCCTTTCGACACCAAGGGAAGTATCTTTGCCACAGTGGGAGTGGTGGACAAAACCTTGGTTACATCGGGTCCATATGAAAGGTATTTTGAAAAAAACGGCAAAAGATATCACCATATTTTGGATACTTATTCGGGGTTTCCTGTAGAGAACGGTTTGATGGGTGTTACAATAATATCTGATAGTTCCATTGATGCCGATGCCTTATCCACTACCATTTTTGCCTTGGGACTAGAGGAAGGAATGAAGTTTGTCGAAGGGCTAAATCATATTGATGCTGTTTTTGTAACCAACGATTATAAAGTATATACAAGTCCCGGAATAAAAGAATACAATTTTACAATTATTAATAAACAGTTTCAAATGAAAAATAATTTAGAGTAGCCCATATAATTTATTAGGCTATTAAAGAGCATTTTGACAATAATATAACATTGTGACTAATTTCACTTTTACTATTGTAAAAACAAAGCTACTGTGCTAGAATTAGTTTCGAAGGAGTGAGCTGTATCCATGTCTAAAAGATTTAAGATTCCTGACGCTACCATTGGCCGCTTATCACTGTACTCTAGATATTTAACCGAAGCCGATGAAAAAGGAATAATAACAGTATCATCACAGCATATAGCCAAGGCCACTGGCGTCACTCCTGCTCAAGTGCGTAAGGACTTAGCTTATTTCGGAGAATTTGGGACCAGAGGGGTAGGATATAACTCCAGAGAACTCTATAGTCATATAATGAAGATATTGGGTCTGGATAAGCGATGGTCGGTAGCTATTATCGGGGCTGGCAATTTAGGAAGAGCCCTTTCGCAATACAAGGGTTTTTGCAAAAGAGGGTTTGATATAAGATGTATCTTTGACAACAATCCGAAAAAAGTAGGGAAAAAGTTATCCAATATAAAAATTCATTCTCTGGATTTGCTAGATGAAAAGGTTAAGGATTTAAAGATAGATTTGGGAATTATAGCAGTGCCTGCATCGGCAGCTCAAGAAGTAGCTGATAAATTAGTAAAAGCCGGTGTAAGAGGAATAGTAAATTTTGCTCCGATTAACATAACAGTAAAAGAAAATATAATATTGCGAAGAGTCGATTTAGCTGCCCAGTTGGAATACTTGACCTACTATTTGGAGGAAATTTGATGAAACTATCGAAAATAAAAGAACTCCTTCAAGCAGAAATGTTATGGGGAGATGAGTTTTTAGATATTGAAGTTTCAAATGCCTGCGGTGCAGACCTTGTAAGTGATATTTTGGCGGATAATAAAATCAACGCAATACTTCTTACCGGTCTGACTCACCGACAAATCATTCAAACGACTGTTATGAGTGATTTCGCTGCAATTATTTTTGTTCGAGATAAAACTCCTTCAAAGGATGTTATTGAGCTGGCAAAACAAGAAAAAGTCCCACTTTTGAGAACTAAGTTCCCTCTTTATGAGACTTGTGGAATCTTATATGAGGCAGGTTTGGGCCGGAGTCGGACAAAAGAACAGGAATTACAGGCAGTGCCAACTGAAGAAACCGAATCACTCCAAGCAATGAGGCTCACATATGATATAATCGGTAATGATTTCAACAGTGCCGGTAAAGCGGCTGAACAGGCAAAGCGAGTATTAAAAAAAATCGGTGTAGAGCCTTCGGTAATACGAAAGGTTGCTATAGCCGCTTATGAGGCCGAAATGAATATCGTAATTCATGCCTATAAAGGGAATTTACTATTTAGTATCACTCCTGCATATATAGAGCTAATTGCCGAAGATCAAGGACCTGGGATACCTGATACACAAAAGGCCTTACAGGAAGGTTATTCAACTGCTCCGGATCGAATAAGGGAATTGGGATTTGGGGCTGGGATGGGTCTTCCAAATATGAAGAAGTTTACTGATATCTTTGAGATAAATTCTGAAATTGGAAAAGGGACTAAAGTAAGAATGGTTATTAATTTATAGCATGAGTGAAAGCTGGTGATACTCTTGCAGCAATATTACCATTCAGTTACTCTTGATGTGGAAAAGTGCAAAGGTTGTACAAACTGTATAAAAGGATGCCCCACTGAAGCGATAAGAGTGAGAAATGGGAAGGCGTATATTTTAGATAATAAATGCATAGATTGTGGTGAATGTATACGGATATGTCCTAATAATGCCAAATATGCTTCTACTGACAGCATAGCCAGATTAAAAGAATTTAAGTTTAATGTAGCCCTTCCTGCCCCCAGCCTTTTTGGCCAGTTTAAGGAAGGTACCTCAACTAAAAATATCATATATGCTCTAAAAAAAATCGGTTTTGATGAGGTGTATGAAGTTCCATTGGCAGCTGAGGAAGTTTCCATTGTCACTAGGGAATACATTGACAAGCATCAGGACATAAGGCCGCTTATTTCTTCGTCGTGTCCTGCTGTTATTCGTCTGATACAAGTGAGATTTCCGGAGCTCATAGGAAATATTACTCCTATCAAATCACCAATGGAAATCGCCGCAAAGCGTGCCAAAGAAATATTAAGCAAAAAGTGCGCTTATGTGCCAGAGGAAATCGGGGTATTTTTTATCAGTCCCTGTCCTGCCAAAGCCACATCGGTTAAACAACCCATTGGAATTGATAAATCCTATGTGGACGGGGTGCTTTCTATATCGGGAATTTTTGGTGAAATAGTCAAGAATCTGGATGGCGAAGAATTTGAATCAATATTTAAAAGTGCTTCCGGGCTTGGAATTAGTTGGGGAAGAGCGGGAGGAGAAAACTTGGCCATAGGCGGTGACAACTACCTGGCTGTTGACGGAATTCATAATTGCATAGAAGTATTGGAAGAAGTGGAAATGAATAAGCTTTACGATATAGATTACATTGAGTGCCAAGCATGTATCGGGGGATGTATCGGTGGCGCTCTTACTGTAGAAAATCATTATATAGCCCGGGTCAAAATGCGGAGATTATCCGAAAAAATGGGTTTTCAAAGTTCTGTCGACATAAAAAAGGTATTGGAACAATTTGATAAGGGGTATTTTAGCTTTGAAGAGAAAATCCTTCCAAAATCTTCTCTCAAGTTGGATGATGATTTAGTCGAAGCAATTCGAAAGATGGAGCTTTTAGAGAAGACTGTAAAGGACCTTCCAGGACTGGATTGTGGCAGTTGTGGTTCTCCCACCTGCAGATCATTGGCTGAAGACATTGTAAAAGGACAAGCGAATGAAGCTGACTGTATTTTTAGACTTAGGGATAAGGTTAAGCATCTTGCTGCAGAAATGTTTGATCTGGCACAAAAAATGCCTCCAACCATGGAAACACAAGATAACGGGGAGTGATACCGAGTGAAATTAAATGAAATACAAGAGATACTCGACTTAAAGTTAGTTACAAAAATCACAAATCTCGATAAAAATATTCGAGGTGGGTATGCTTCGGATCTTTTAAGCTGGGTAATGGCACATGCTAAGGAAAATGATGTTTGGATAACGATTCAAAGCCATCAAAATATAGTTGCCGTAGCTTCATTATTGAATCTCGCAGCCATAATTGTTGCGGAAGATGTCAGCATTGAAGAGAATACATTAAAAAAAGCCGAAGCAGAAAATATACCCATCTATTCCAGTGAAAAGTCTGTTTATGAATTATGCGGTATACTGTATAATCTATTATCGAGGGAGTCTGAATAATGCTAGCCGAGTACCCAGCGGATTTCCATATTCATACTTGCCTTTCCCCCTGTGCTGATGATGAGATGATTCCGGTTAATATATTAAACATGGCAGAATTAATGGGTACCAAAATATTAGGTATATGTGACCACAATTCTGCGGGAAATGTTAAAGCCGTGCTAAAGGTGGCACAGGATTATGAGATCCTTGTACTTCCGGGAATGGAAGTACAAAGTGTTGAAGAAGTCCATATGCTATGTTTTTTTGAAAGTTTATATCAAATATTAGAATGGCAGGAGTACGTTTACCGTTATTTACCTCCGATTCAGAATGATCCGCGGTATTTCGGACATCAATGGTTTATTGACAGTCAGGGGAATATTATAGGTGAAGAAAATCGAATGCTTATGGGCTCAACCTCGCTGACAGTAGAAGAAATATCCCAAAAAGTGTCAGAATTAAAAGGGTTGTTAATTCCGGCCCATGTTGACAGAAGGCATTATAGCATCATTGGTCAACTTGGTTTCATTCCTGAAACTTTAAAAATTGATGCCGTAGAATTTTCAAAAGCAATTTCCGAAGCGGACTTTAGGAAAACTTTTTGTGATATGAATAAGTATACTTTGATAACATCTTCTGATGCACATTGTTTGCAAGAAATGGTTTATCAAAAAACCTTTTTCCGCATAGAATCTTTAAACTTTAAAGAAGTCATGATGGCTTTTAAAGACTTGGAAGGGAGGAAGGTATTAATAAAAGATTGATTTAAAAATATATTGCAGTGGATAGTGAAAGGAGAACTATAACATATGGAGGAGAGGATGAAAATGGCAGTAGCTTTAAATCAGCAACAAGATTTTATTGATAAGCTCAATCAGATAGAGGATATGCTAAAAAAGTACAAGGGTCAAAAAGGTGTTTTGCTCCAGGCACTGCAAGAGGCTCAGGGTATAATGGGTTATCTTCCCATTGAAGCTCAAAAAATGGTAGCGGAAACTTTAGATGTTACTTTAAGTGAAGTCTATAGTACCATTACCTTTTATTCTTTCTTCAGCCTTAAACCCAGAGGTAAATATCAAATAAGGGTATGTTTGGGTACAGCTTGCTATGTAAGAGGAGCCGAAAAAATACTGGATAGATTAAAAACGGAATTGGGGATTGAAGTAGGAGATACCACCGATGATGCAAAATATTCTCTTGATGCTTGTCGCTGCATAGGTGCCTGCGGCCTTGCCCCGGCCGTCATCATCAATGATGAAGTATATGGAAGATTAACCCCTGATAAGATTCCTGCTATTCTCAAAAAATTTGAATAGCCATGAAAGAACTTTCCCTGCACATTTTAGATGTGGTTCAAAACTCTTTGGGGGCAAAAGCATCAATTGTCAAAATCAATATTGATGAAAATATAAAAAATGATTTATTAGTAATCGAAATTAAAGATAATGGGACAGGTATGGACGCAGAAATGTCCAAAAAAGTTATTGACCCCTTTTTTACTACAAGAACGACTCGAAGGGTCGGATTGGGTATACCGCTTTTTGCTCAGGCTGCAAAAAGCTGTGGAGGAGATTTTAACATTTACTCCGAAAAAGGAAAAGGAACGGCTATAAAGGCAAGTTTCGCTTTCAGCCACATAGATAGGGCTCCCATTGGCAGTATGGCGGATACTATGGTTTCACTGGTTGCCATGCGCCCTGATGTGGATTTTATATATCAACATTGTGTGGGGAATAAAGAGTTTATCCTGGATACCCGGGAAATAAAAAAAACACTGCAAGAAGTGCCGATTAATAACCCGATGGTACTTACTTGGATTAAAAAATTTATAGAAGAGAACTTAAAAGAAATCAACGGAGGTGCATAAAATGCCAGTAATCAAATCAATGGAGGAACTGGAAAAAATCCGAGAACAGGCCAAAGATATGATAAATTTGAGAGTTGATAATGAAACCAAAATACGCGTAGTTGTCGGTATGGGTACCTGTGGTATTGCTGCTGGTGCCAGGCCCGTAATGTTAGCGATATTGGATGAATTAAAAAAGAGAAATATCACTAATGTTATTGTTACCGAAACAGGCTGTATCGGCCTTTGCCAGTATGAACCGCTGGTGGATGTTGTAGAGCCGAATCATCCTAAAGTGACTTATGTAAACATGAACCCCGAAAAGGCTAGGGAAATTGTTGTCAAGCACATTATTAACAATCAAGTTGTGGATGAGTATATAGTACCTAATGTTTAATAATAAATATGGGAGCTTGAGGAGGTTATGAAAATGGAAATATACAGGGCTCATGTTCTAGTTTGTAAAGGTACAGGATGTGTAGCTTCCGGCAGTGAACCGATAATGGAAGCTTTTCAAAAAGAAATCGAAAAGAAAGGACTTTCCAAAGAAGTTAAAGTTGTTCAGACCGGTTGCTTAGGCCTTTGCGAATTGGGACCAAATGTTCTTATTTATCCGGAAGGAAGCTATTATTGCACAGTTAAAGCAGAAGATGTACCGGAAATTGTCGAGGAGCATTTATTAAAAGGTCGTATTGTTGAGCGACTTCTATACAAAGAACGTGATACAAAAGAGCGCTATCGCTCTTTGATGGACATTGACTTTTACAAAAGACAAAAGCGTATTGCTTTAAGACATTGTGGCCTTATTAATCCTGAAATAATTGAGGAGTATATTGCAAATGACGGTTATAGAGCTTTAGGCAAGGCATTAACCGAAATGACTCCCCAGGAAGTAATCGATGAAGTAAAAAAATCCAGCTTGAGGGGTCGTGGAGGAGGCGGATTTCCTGCAGGAATCAAATGGCAATTTGCTGCTGATGCACAGGGTGATATAAAGTATGTGGTGTGTAATGCTGATGAGGGGGATCCTGGGGCTTTCATGGATAGGAGTATATTAGAAGGTGATCCACATACAGTGCTAGAAGCTATGGAAATTGCCGGCTATGCTATTGGAGCCAGTGAAGGCTATATATATGTAAGAGCTGAATATCCGATAGCTGTAAAGCGTCTAAAAATAGCCATAGAGCAAGCCAGAGACCATGGCCTTTTAGGCAAAAACATTCTGGGAACGGATTTTAATTTTGATATTTTCATTAGATTGGGTTCAGGAGCTTTTGTATGTGGTGAAGAAACGGCTTTACTTGCTTCAGTTGAAGGTCGACGCGGAGAACCAAGACCCAGACCCCCCTTCCCTGCAAATAAGGGGCTTTGGGATAAACCCACATTAATAAATAATGTTGAAACATATGCCAACATACCTGAAATTATACTTCAGGGTGCGGAGTGGTTCTCTGGCATAGGAGCAGAGAAAAGTAAGGGAACTAAAGTGTTTGCAGTAGGTGGAAAGATTAATCATACGGGCCTTGTCGAGATTCCGATGGGAACCCAACTTAAGGAAGTAATTTACGATATTTGTGGAGGTATTCCCAACGACA
>CAZFME010000035.1:0-18306 GCA_964520055.1 uncultured Clostridia bacterium | reverse complement strand
TACCGATCATGGTGTAATGTACGGAGTAATAGATTTTTACAAAACTATGTGTTCTTACGGTATTAAACCTATCATAGGTTGTGAAATATACATGGCAGAGCGAACCATGCAAGATCGAGAGCCGGGTATTGATGAAGAACAGTATCACTTGGTTCTTTTGGCTAAAGACAATCAAGGTTATAAGAACTTAATGAAGCTCGTTTCCATTGGTTTTACTCAAGGATTTTATTACAAACCACGGGTAGATATGTCAGCACTTCGAAGATATTCCCAAGGTCTTATTGCACTGAGCGGCTGTCTCGCGGGAAAGATTCCGACTTTGCTTTTAGAAGGCAATTATGAAGCAGCTACAAAATGGGTTTTAGACTTCCGAGAAATATTCGGGCAGGAGAATTTTTTTTTAGAAGTTCAAGACCATGGCATTTTGGACCAGAAGAGGATAATCAATGATCTTGTCCATTTGAGCCAAGAAACCGGGGTTCCGCTTGTAGCTACCAATGATGTTCATTATATCCACAAAGCCGATGCTTCGGTGCACGATGCGCTTTTATGCATACAAACAGGTAAAACCTTGGATGATCAAAATCGGATGAAATTTCAAACTTCCGAGTTTTATCTAAAATCATCCGACGAAATGCAAGCGCTTTTTTCATATATTCCCGGTGCTATTGAAAATACTACCCGAATTGCCGAGCGGTGTAATGTAAAGCTGGATTTTGGCACCATACATCTGCCAAGTTTCAAAGTTCCGGAGGACTTGACGCAAGATGATTACCTGGAAAAACTGTGCTATGAAGGTGCAAATGAACGATATTCAAATATAACTGATGAAATAAAACAGCGATTAGATTATGAACTTACCACTATTAAAAAAATGGGGTACTCCAGCTATTTTTTAATTGTGTGGGATTTTATAAACTATGCGCGGCAAAATGACATTATGGTCGGGCCCGGCAGGGGCTCAGCCGCCGGTAGTTTAGTAGCGTACTGTTTATATATTACAAATATAGATCCACTGAAGTACAACCTTTTATTTGAACGTTTTTTAAATCCTGAAAGGGTATCTATGCCGGATATAGATGTTGATTTTTGTTATGAGCGACGGCAGGAGGTTATCGATTATGTCGTCAGGAAATACGGCCAAGACCGAGTAGCTCAAATCGTCACATTTGGGACCATGGCGGCAAGAGCTGCCATCAGGGATGTAGGTCGAGTGATGGGATATCCTTACGGAGAAGTGGATACTATTGCCAAAAAGATTCCGGCAGAACCGGGTATGACTATTGAAAATGCTCTGGTGTTAAATCCGGAGCTTAAAAAAATGTATAATGATAATGAAAGAGTAAAACAACTTATCGATATAGCCAAAGCCCTTGAAGGTTTTCCGCGTCATGCATCTACACATGCTGCCGGTGTTGTAATATCAAAGGACCCTATAGTAGAGCATGTTCCTTTACATAAAATTGGCGATTCTAACATAGCAACCCAATATACCATGACTGCTCTTGAAGAACTAGGCCTTTTGAAAATGGATTTTTTGGGGCTTCGCACCCTGACGGTTATCAGGGATGCCATAAATATTATCCGGCGCACCAAAAACAGGGAGATAAATCTTGATAAACTTCCATTGGATGACAAAAAAATATATGGGATGCTGGGCCAGGGTAATACTGCCGGGGTTTTCCAGCTTGAAAGCACCGGTATGCGGAATTTACTTACTGAATTAAAACCGGAATCTTTTCAGGACGTGGCAGCAATTATAGGCTTATACCGCCCTGGTCCCCTTGGCAGCGGTGCAGCAGATGATTTCATCAAAAGTAAGAACGGACAAAAACCTATTAATTATCTGCATCCGGCGTTAAAACCGATTTTGGCTGAAACCTATGGCATTATTCTTTACCAAGAACAGGCTATGAAGATCGCCCAAGAGTTGGCGGGTTTTTCCCTGGCTCAGGCTGATATTCTCCGAAAGGCCATGGGAAAAAAACAACAGGATGTCATGGCTGCCCAGCGGGAGTCTTTTATCAATGGCTGCATAAAAAACGGCATTGACGGGACAACTGCCGGTAAAATCTTCGACGAAATCTCTTACTTTGCCGGTTATGGCTTTAATAAAGCTCATTCTGCCGCCTATGCCGTTATCGCATACCAAACGGCTTATTTGAAGGCTCATTTTCCGGTTGAATTTATGGCCGCTCTTTTGACCAGCGTAATAGACAATACGGATAAGGTAGCGTATTATATAAACGAGTGTCGTCATATGGGTATAGAGGTTTTGCCTCCGGATATAAATGAAAGCTATGAAGCCTTTACCGTGGTCGCTGATAAAATAAGATTTGGTCTTACGGCAGTTAAAAACGTAGGCCAAAATGTAGCCAAAGTTATTATTACTGCCAGAAAAGAAAAAGGCAAGTTTGTTTCTCTTACCGATTTTATCGAGAAAGTTTCCGGTGAATTGAACAAGAAAGCATTGGAAAGCCTGATAAAAAGCGGTGCACTTGCATCATTGGGGGCAAGGCGCTCACAACTTCTTGGAGTTTATGAAAATACCTTGACACGAATACAAAAACAACAAAAACAGAATATGAAAAATCAAATTTCCATATTTGAAATCTTTGATGATGTTGCCGTATCAGAGGAAACATTACCCGATATACCGGAATACCCGTCTGCTCAATTACTTGCCATGGAGAAGGAAATGCTGGGCATATATTTAAGCGGTCATCCACTGCTTGAATTTGAAGATGAACTGTCAAAAAATGTTACCTTTTACATCGGAAATAAGGTTGATGAGAGTAATATACAGGATAATATGCAGGTCATTGTCGGAGGCATCATTACCGGAATAAATACAAAAACCACCAAGAATGATAAAATGATGGCATTTATAAATATTGAAGATTTGACCGGAACAATGGAGGCTATTGTTTTTCCTACGGTTTTTGAAAAATATAAAGCATTGTTGCTTCCCGATTCAAAGGTGTATGTGAAAGGCAGAGTCAATTATAAAGAAGATGAATCGCCCAAACTTATCGTGGAGGAATTAAGGCCTTTGGAGAAGAATGATATGGGAGGGGTACTGGTTTTTTCCGTATCCAGCCAAGACAATGTTAATGTCAATGATCTTAAAGAGTTGATTTCTATGTATGCGGGCAAGACGCAAGTTGTGATTCATTTGGAAGGTACGGACAGGAGTTTTTTGCTGGATAAGAAGGTGGAGGTTACAGCAGATAGCTTGAATTTATTCACAGAAAGAACTGGCTTGAGAAATTACCTGTTTTGGGATAAATTAATAGTAAGAAGCTAATATATTGATTCCTCTTTATAAAACAAGGAAAAAGGAGGCCGGTTATTTTGTGGACGGTAATATACATGGCCACTGATGAAGAAACAGCCCTCAGAGTTGAAAATGCGATAAAAAGTGAAGGTTTCCTTGTCAGAACAAGGGAAATTACGAAAAGCAAAAAGCATGGTTGTTGCATTGAGATACTTGTCCCCGAATCTGAAGCACAAGAAGCATATAATGTTATATTAGAGAAGAACTTGTAATCGAAAGGAGGAGCATACTTACAATGAACAGAATTGGAGTACTTACAAGTGGAGGAGACGCACCCGGAATGAACGCTGCTGTCAGAGCAATAGCCAGAAAAGCTATATTTTACGGTATTGAAGTCTATGGTATCCACAGAGGTTTTATGGGGCTAATCAACTCAGATTTCATAAAACTGGATATCAGTTCGGTGGGTGATATCATACACCGTGGCGGGACGGCTTTACTAACTGCTAGATGTGACGAATTCACAACAAAAGAAGGCCAGAAGAAGGCATTAAAAAACCTGGAGGCATTCGGCATTGAAGGGATGATTGTCATCGGAGGTGACGGTTCTCTTAGAGGTGCCAATGTTCTGTCAAAACTGGGTATTCCGACTATCGGGATTCCGACAACTATTGATAATGACATACCCTTTACCGATAACTGCATTGGATTTGACACTGCTGTAAATACAGTGGTTGATGCGCTTAACAAGGTTAGGGATACCGCCACATCTCATGAACGAACTTTTATAATAGAGGTCATGGGCAGGAAGGCCGGCCATTTGGCCCTATATACAGGCCTTGCCGGCGGTGCCGAAACCATTTTGGTGCCGGAAATTCCTTTTGATTTAGATTTAGTATGTGAAAAAATCGAAACAGGTTACAGAAGAGGGAAATTACACAGTATTATTGTGGTGGCTGAAGGAGCTGCTAATAGTATTGAAGTGGGAAAAGTGATTAAAGAAAACACCAATCTTGAAACAAGGGTCATTATTCTGGGTCATTTACAAAGAGGGGGTGCCCCTTCAGCTTATGACAGAATATTAGCCAGCCGTTTCGGTGGAAAAGCTGTAGATTTGTTAAAACAAAACGTGAGAGATAAAATGCTTGGTCTGATTAACGGTGAATTGGTTACTACTGACATAGAAAAGGTATTTTCAGTTACCAAGCCGTTAGATATGGAATTATATCAATTAGCTGATATATTATCGTATTAAGGATGTGATTTTATGCTCAGGACAAAGATAATATGTACTCTTGGGCCGTCCAGTGAGGACAAGTATACGATAACCCGATTGATTCGTGCAGGTATGAATGTTGCGCGGATTAATCTGTCTCATGGAAATCATGAGGAACATTTCAAGAGAATTAAGGTCCTGCGCGAAACCTGTGAGGAATTAAAAGTCAATGTGGCCCTACTGCTTGACACCAAAGGTCCGGAAATACGATTGGGAACATTTTATGGTGGGAAAGTAACTTTGAAAAAAGACCAGGAATTCATACTTACTTCCGCGCCTATGATAGGTAACGATAAAGAGGTTTTTATAAATTATGATGATATTTCCGATACAGTAAGCCCGGGAGATAAGATACTTCTGGCAGATGGGTTGATAGAGCTTCAAGTTAAAAAAATACAAGATGAAAAAGTCATATGCACCGTTATAAACGGTGGTGAATTAAGTGACAGGCAGGGTGTTAACATACCCAATAAATCCTTGCCTTTCCCCGCATTAGCAGAAAAGGATATAGAGGATATTGTTTTCGGTATAGAGACTGGGGCGGATTTTATCGCTGCATCTTTCATCAGGAAAGCTGCCGATGTAATGGAGGTAAGAAAGGTTTTAGAAGCAAACGGTGGAAGTGATATTCACATCATTGCTAAGATAGAAAATCGCGAAGGTGTTGAAAATATTGATGAGATAATCAAAGCTTCTGATGGAATCATGATAGCCCGTGGAGATTTGGGTGTTGAAATTCCGGTGCAGGAGGTTCCATTGATTCAGAAGCGGATCATTGAGAAGTGTAATATTGCAGGAAAACCAGTTATTACCGCTACTCAGATGTTGGATTCTATGATAAGAAACCCAAGGCCCACAAGGGCTGAAGCTACCGATGTGGCCAATGCCATCTTTGATGGAACCGATGCCATTATGCTGTCTGGGGAAACTGCTGCAGGAAAATATCCTGTGAAATCAGTAATGATGATGTCCAGTATTGCCGAAAAAGCGGATCAAGTCATTGTAGACCATAAAAAACAAAGGGCGATAAATGTAAAGTCTGTAACTGACGCCATAAGCCATGCAACATGTTCCATTGCTTCGGAGCTTGGAGCCAAGGCTATTATAACATCTACAAAGTCCGGCTATACTGCCAGAGCTGTAGCCAAATTCAGACCGCAAGTTCCGATTATAGCTGTAACTTTTAAGGAGAAAGTTATAAAAACCCTACAGATTGTCCGCGGTGTAATACCTCTTGAAGTTAAAGAAACCTCATCAACTGATGAAATGTTTATTGAAGCTGTAAAAGGAGCTTTGAATTCCGGAATGGTTAAAAAAACCGACTTAGTTGTAATAACCGCAGGTGTTCCTGTCAATGTAACCGGTACGACCAATTTAATTCGTGTACATATAGTGGGAGAAGAAAAAAATAATTTAATAAAAAAACAAAAAAAGACTCTTGACATAATTAAAAATCGTGATAGAATACATAGCAACACCTAAATTTCAAAACTCCCTATATTATGTCATTAGGAAGTGTAACTAGGGTTCCGGCCAACTAGGCGTCTGTGACCGAGCGTTACAATCTAAGGTTTGCCTTAGAACACCGTGAGAATAAAAAGCTCCAGCGGCAGGTTCCTACTGGAATTATTCCGCTGGTTTTTTGTAAAGTCTTTTACAGCTTATATATTTAACTGTAATGATGGAGAGGATAACGAAGAAAGTGGCAAAGAGAGCCGGGTCAGGTGAAATCCGGTCCACTCTATTTGTTTTTTGCTCGCTCCTGAACAGCACGGGCGAAATCGTAGTAGTCCGGTGCCGCAGTATTGCGTTAAAATGAAGTAGTTTTCTGCTTCCCGAGGCCAAGCCGCAAGGTAAGGCAAAACAGGGTGGTACCACGAGAATTTCCCCTCGTCCCTGAGAATATATAATCTCAAGGCGAGGGGTTTATTTTTAACTTTTTTACTTAATGAAAGGTGGTGCAGTAAATGAAAATAACCGGTGCTCAAGCTCTTATAAGATCATTGGAACTCGAAAAAGTAAAATACATCTTTGGCTATCCCGGGGGTGCGATACTTCCCGTATACGATTCTCTCAACAACTCTAAAATAAAGCATATTCTAACCCGCTCAGAACAAGGGGCTGCTCATGCAGCTAGCGGTTATGCCCGCGTTTCCGGCAAGGTGGGCGTATGCATGGCAACCTCCGGTCCGGGGGCAACCAACTTAGTAACGGGAATTGCTACGGCCTATATGGATTCAATTCCCATTGTAGCTATTACAGGTCAAGTTTCTACAGCCGTTATCGGCCGGGATGTTTTTCAAGAGGTTGATATAACCGGTGCTACGGCGCCTTTTACAAAACATAATTATCTGGTTAAGGCTGCAGAAGATATCCCACGAATTATAAAAGAGGCTTTTTATATTGCCTCTACCGGCAGGCCCGGGCCTGTTTTAATAGACTTGCCAAAAGATATCGCCGGTGCAAAAATTAATTTTAAATACCCTGAAGAAATTACTCTTAGAGGATATAAACCGAATATAATCGGTCATCCCTTGCAAATATCAAGAGCAGCGGAAATGATAAACAAATCCCAAAGGCCTGTTGTCTGTGCCGGGGGAGGCATAAATACCGCCGGTGCAGAAGCAGAAATAATGAAACTGGCTGAAAAGGCTTACATCCCGGTTGTAACCACATTAATGGGGACGGGGGCATTTCCGGCAAATCACCAGCTTTATATGGGTATGGCAGGTATGCATGGCATATCATCGGCCAATAAAACCATTGCCGAAGCGGATTTGATAATCGCAGCAGGAGCTCGCTTTGCCGACAGAACCATAGGAAAGGCCGAAGGGTTCGCACCAAAAGCAAAGATAATACACATTGATATTGACCCGGCGGAAATAGGGAAAAATATACAAGTCCATACTCCCATTGTGGGTGATGTTAAACAAATCCTCGGTGAAATCGAAAAAAATGTAAAACCAAGGGGACCTTCCGGCTGGAATGAGCATGTTGCCGATTTGAAAGGTAAAACCATTATAAATTATGTTAATAAGCATTTAAATCCGGTTGAAGTTATACAACAGCTTTCGAATAAGACCAAAGGAGAGGCGATTATTACCACTGAGGTGGGCTGTCATCAAATGTGGACTGCTCAACATTATGAATTTATCAAACCCCGCACCTTTATTTCCTCCGGCGGGCTTGGCACCATGGGATATGGGCTGCCCGCAGCTATCGGAGCCCAAATAGCAAAAGATGATAAAATGATTATCAATATTTGTGGTGACGGAAGTTTTCAAATGAACCTAATGGAAATGGCTACTGCTGTAGAAAATAACCTTCCCATAAAGATTATATTGTTCAATAACCGAGGTTTAGGTTTGGTGCGACAACTCCAAGAATTTTACTGTGAAAAACGCTATAATCAAGTGCATTTTAACTTTGTGCCGGATTTTATAAAACTTGCTACAAGCTATAGTATCAAGGCTATGAGGATACAAAAGCGTCAGGAAATCCCGAATGCCATTGATAGTTTGATTTCAGAAAAGGGTCCATTTTTACTTGAATGTATTGTGGATATTGATGAAAATGTATATCCGATGGTGTTAAACGGTTCTCCCATCAATGATATGATTGGAGGGTAAGGTATGAAAACGACACTTTCAGTGCTGGTGGAAAACCAGCCCGGTGTATTATTTAGAATAGCAGGTCTTTTTAGCCGCCGAGGGTTTAATATTGATAGTCTAGCCGTAGGAACCACCGAAAATCCGGATGTATCTCGGATTACCATAGTGGTAGAAGGGGATGAATATATAGTTGAACAGGTGAAAAAACAGCTAAACAAGCTGGTAGATGTCATCAAAGTAAGCAAAATCATTCCCGAAGATTCAGTTACAAGGGAACTGGTCTTAATTAAAGTTGATGCAGAACCACAGGTAAGGTCAGAGATAATTCATATAGCAGAAATCTTCAGAGCAAATATTGTGGATGTCAGTCGAAAATCAATGACAATAGAACTTACCGGTGACAAAGACAAGATATCTGCATTTGAAGAACTCCTAAAGCCCTTTGGTATAAAAGAACTGGTTAGAACCGGCGTTGTGGCCGTTAACAGAGGTACAAATACCATAAAAATTGAGGAGGAAGATTAGCATGGCAAAAATGTATTATGACAATGATGCAGATTTACAATTACTGGAAGGAAAGACGGTGGCAATTATAGGATATGGAAGTCAAGGCCACGGTCACGCATTAAATTTAAAAGAAAGCGGCATCGATGTAGTTGTGGGCCTTTATGAAGGCAGTAAATCGTGGAAGATTGCCGAAGAAGCGGGACTTAAGGTAACAACCGTTAGTGGAGCATCCAAGGACGCTGATATCATTATGATACTGATTCCGGATCATGTCCAGGGAAGGGTTTATGAACAGCAAATAAAACCATACCTCAAGCAGGGTGATGCCATAGCGTTTGCTCACGGTTTTGCGATTGTTTACAGCCAAATCGTGCCACCGGAATACGTTGATGTTTTCATGATTGCACCCAAAGGGCCGGGTCATTTGGTAAGGAGGACATATGAGCAAGGTGGCGGTGTTCCGTGCCTTGTTGCAGTGGAACAGGACTATTCAGGGAGAGCCAAGGATATTGCATTGGCATATGCAAAGGGCATAGGCGGGACTAAAGCGGGAGTTATAGAAACTACATTCACCGAGGAAACTCAGACTGATTTGTTTGGTGAGCAATGTGTTTTATGTGGCGGTGTGTCGGAACTTATCAAGGCCGGATTTGAAACTCTGGTGGAAGCTGGTTTTCAGCCGGAGATTGCTTATTTTGAATGTTTACACGAAATGAAATTAATTGTTGATCTGATATATGAAGGCGGTCTGAGCTGGATGAGGTATTCAGTCAGTGATACTGCCAAATATGGAGATTTTACCGTAGGAAAGCGTATTGTTACTAAGGAAACTCGCAAAGAAATGAAAAAAGTACTTGACGAAATCATAACCGGGGAATTTGCCAAGAACTGGATCCTGGAAAACCAAACCGGCAGGCCAGTATATAGAGCTATTCAAGCTAAAGAGGCTGAGCATCCTATTGAAAAAGTCGGTGAGCAATTGAGAAGCATGATGCCTTGGCTCAAAAAGAAGTAGGTGGCTTTTATCCGCCTCTGCTTATAAGTTAACTCGAAAATAGGTTTTCATCATTATCGATGGCCGCGGAGATCATGATTGCTAATAAGTTAAGTGCCAGGCACCTACCAGGCACCGCAGGGGGCGGTTTATCGCCCCATTAACAATAATAAAACATAACCCATAATATAAATCAGAATAGTCAAAAAAGGGGGTATAAAAAATGCCCAGAAAAATAGAAATCTTTGATACGACATTAAGAGATGGAGAGCAAACCCCTGGAATTTCCTTAAACGTAAAAGAGAAACTGGAAATAGCCAGGCAATTGGAAAAACTTTCGGTGGATGTGATCGAGGCGGGATTTCCCGTCGCATCAAAGGGCGATTTTAACGCAGTCAAATCCATTGCGGAAAATGTAAAGGGTCCGGTGATAGCCGGGCTGGCCCGGGCCAGTTTAAAAGATATAGACCGGGCCGCAGAGGCGGTGAAAGACGCTGCAAGACCGCGAATTCATACCTTCATAGCATCTTCGCCCATCCATATGAAATATAAGTTAAAAATGACAGAGCAGCAAGTCTTAGAGGCGGCAGTGGCAGCTGTTAAGCGAGCCAAATCCTATGTGGAAGATGTTGAGTTTTCCGCTGAAGATGCATCAAGATCAGATGTGGAATTTCTATGCAGACTGTATTCAGCAGCAATCAAGGCTGGAGCTACTGTCATTAATGTTCCTGATACGGTGGGATATACAACACCTGAGGAGTTTGGAAGCCTGATAAAAACACTGATGGAAAGAATACCTGAAATTGACAAGGTAAAGGTCAGCGTACACTGCCATGATGACTTGGGGATGGCAGTAGCCAACTCTTTAGAAGCTATAGCCTGTGGTGCGACGCAGATAGAATGTGCAGTGAACGGTCTTGGCGAGCGGGCGGGTAATGCCGCCTTGGAAGAAGTGGTAATGGCTCTTGACACTCGTAAGGATTTTTACCAAGTCGAGCACAATATTAATACGAAACATATTTATCGCACAAGTAAATTGATAAGTACTATAACTGGGGTTTTTATACAGCCAAACAAAGCCGTTGTGGGAGCGAATGCTTTTGCACATGAATCTGGAATTCATCAACACGGTGTTTTAGCGGAAAAATCCACTTATGAAATAATGACTCCACAGTCCATCGGTCTTTCCACCAATATACTGATACTTGGCAAACACTCAGGCAGGCATGCCTTTGTCGAGAGATTGAAAGAAATAGGATATGAATTACCGCAGAATGAACTCAACAAAGCTTTCGAGCGGTTTAAAGACTTGGCCGACAAGAAGAAAGAAATATCCGACCTGGATATTGAAGCTATAGTTGAGGATCAGGTAATGAGACTTCCTCAACATATTGAATTGGAATGTTTTCAAGTTTCGACGGGGAACAAATCCATTGCCACTGCTACCGTAAGAGTTAAGATAAAGGATGAAATTATCGAGGAAGCGGCTACCGGTGACGGTCCTATCGATGCAGCGTATAAAGCACTGGAACGAGCTTGCAATATGAACTGTAAGCTGGTCGATTATTCTATAAGGTCTGTTTCCGGAGGGAAGGATGCCTTGGGTGAGGTAACTGTAAAGGTGGAAAGAGATGGTAGAACTTTTCTAGGTCGAGGGCTTAGTACTGACATCATTGAAGCCAGTGTAATGGCATATACCAATGCAATGAATAAGACATTATGGAACAATGGTTGCAGTAAGCATTAGGAGGTGGATTCATATGGGAATGACCATTACCCAAAAGATACTTGCAAAACATTCCGAGAAAAGTTTTGTAGAGCCGGGAGAGCTTATTATGGCTAAGGTAGATATGGCTTTGGCTAATGATATAACCGGGCCTGTGGCTATAGCAGAATTTAAAAAGGCCGGAGGTCAAAAAGTCTTTGACCCGCGGAAAATTGCTCTAATACCCGATCATTTCGCACCCAATAAAGACATCAAATCAGCGGAGCTTTGCAAGACCCTAAGGGAATTTGCAAAAGAGCAGCAGATTGTGCATTATTATGAAGTGGGGCGTATGGGAATAGAGCATGCCTTATTACCTGAACAAGGCATTGTCCTTTCTGGAGACTTGGTAATCGGTGCCGATTCTCATACATGCACTTACGGTGCGCTGGGGGCTTTTTCTACAGGAGTCGGCTCTACAGACCTAGCCTTTGCCATGATGACCGGCAAATGCTGGTTTAAGGTCCCCGAAACAATAAAATTTGTTTATCATGGCAAACTAAATCCCTGGGTTACCGGAAAGGATCTAATTTTACACACCATAGGGCATATCGGTGTGGACGGAGCTTTATACAAGTCTATGGAATTTACAGGTGACACTCTTAGCCATCTCACCATGGATGAAAGGCTTACCATGGCCAACATGGCTATTGAAGCCGGTGGGAAAAACGGCATCATGGAACCCGATGATATAACTTTGGAATATATTAAAAATCGGGCTAAAAGGCCTTATGAGGTCTTTACGAGCGACGATGATGCCGTTTATTCAAATATAATAGATTATAATGTTGAAAAAATACAACCTAAGGTTGCCCTTCCACATCTTCCGGAAAATGTGGTGGATGTTGAAGAGGCGGAAAATGCTGCAATAGACCAGGTAATTATAGGTTCATGCACAAATGGCCGGTTGGAAGATATGAGGGTAGCAGCTAAGGTAATTAAAGGTCATAAGGTTCATCCCTATGTCAGATTAATAGTAATTCCTGCCACACAGCAAGTTTATCAAGATATGATAAAAGAAGGAATTATTGAAATTTTCATTGAGGCCGGTGCTGTTGTAAGCACACCTACTTGCGGACCTTGTCTGGGTGGGTATATGGGGATTCTTGCCAAAGGCGAAAGGGCCGTTGCTACCACTAACAGGAACTTTATAGGCAGGATGGGGCACCCCGAAAGTGAGGTATATCTTTCCAATCCCGCAGTAGCAGCTGCTTCGGCCATAAAAGGAAAAGTAACTCATCCCAGGGAGGTGGCTGACAATGTTATTTAAGGGCAGGGCATGGGTCTTTAAAGATAATATTGATACCGATATAATTATTCCCGCCCGTTATCTCAATACGATAGATCCTATAGAGCTGGCTTCCCACTGCATGGAGGACGTAGCTCCGGATTTTCCGGCAAAAGTCAGAGAGGGAGACATCATTGTTGCAGGAAACAACTTCGGGTGCGGGAGTTCTCGGGAACATGCGCCTCTGGCCATTAAATCATCGGGCATCAGCTGTGTAGTTGCATCATCTTTTGCACGAATATTTTATAGGAATTCCATCAATATAGGGCTTTCGATTTTGGAATGTGAAGATTCCATTAAAAACATAAAAACCGGTGATGAACTAGAAATAAATACAGATGAGGGTATCATAAACAATATAACTACCGGTGAAATATTCAAAGCCAGGCCTTTTCCGGCATTTATAAAGGAGATAATAAATGCCGGAGGACTTTTGAACTACGCAAAAGAGGTGGATAAAGGATGCATACAATAGCCCTTCTACCTGGCGATGGTATAGGACCCGAAATAATAGATGAAACGGTCAAAATTTTAAAAGTGGTGGAAAAGCGATTCAATTTAAAATTTCAATTTATAGAGGGATTAGCCGGTGGGGTGTCCATAGATACACATGGTGTTCCTTTAACCAAAAATACACTGGCTCTGTGTAAAGAGTGTGATGCGATTTTATTTGGAGCCGTCGGAGGGCCAAAATGGGATGACTTACCCAAGGAACTTAGGCCTGAGCAAGCTATATTAATTTTGAGGAAAAGTCTTGGGCTTTACGCAAACCTTAGACCCATATTCCTCTTCGATGCCTTGAAAGATGCTTCTCCTATAAAACAAGAGATTATCGGAAATGAACTTGACCTCTTGATTGTTCGTGAGCTGACGGGTGGCCTTTATTTCGGCAAGCCCAAGGGCATAGAGAGAACCCGAGATAAAATACGAGCACACGTACGAAGAAATCAAGAGAGTAACACGACTGGCATTTGAAACAGCCCGGAACAGGAAGGGATGTCTTACATCGGTAGACAAGGCTAATGTCTTGGAAACTTCGCGGCTATGGAGGACCGTTGCATGTGACATGGCTGCCCATTATCCTGATGTAAAACTTAATCATATGTATGTTGACAATTGCTCTATGCAGCTTGTGCTAAACCCGGGACAGTTTGATGTTATTTTAACGGAGAACACCTTTGGAGATATATTAAGCGACGAAGCTTCAGTGCTTACCGGCTCCATAGGTATGCTGGCATCAGCTAGTTTGGGAGATAAAAAACCGTATCTTTATGAACCGATACATGGTTCAGCTCCGGATATAGCAGGTACCGGCAAGGCAAATCCCATAGCTTGCATTTTATCTGCAGCAATGATGCTGGAATACTCTTTTGGAGAGAAGGAGGCTTCCATGGCTATAAAAAATGCCGTAGAAAAGGCACTAAATGAAGGATACAGGACTTTTGATATCCAAATTGGAGCAAAAAAAGTTGTTTCAACATCAGAAATGGGAGACATTATTGAAAAATATATTTAAAATTATAGTTGTATTTTCTTTAGCTTGATGATATAATCTACACTAATATATATTTAAAAGCTGTGAAGAGAAGAGTAGCGGTTTTTTTCAGACTAAAGAGAGTCGGAGATGGTGAAAGCCGATGTTTGAAATTGCCGACGAAAATCATCTCGGAGCTGCCAGGGTGAACTTGAAAGTAATTCTGGCCGGATCCCCAATGGGAAATAGGCCCCCGTTAAAGCGGCCGGGTATCGGGCTTGCTGCCCCGTACCTATTAAGATTTATACCGTGAGGTATAAATGAATCAGGGTGGTAACGCGAGGTCCTTCGCCCCTTTATATAAGGTTGGGTGAAGGACTATTTTTATATACAGGGTTTTAATTGACATAATATAGACATTATATTACTCTAAAAGAAGGTGAGAGAATGACGGGTGCGCAGCTTTTACTAAAGACATTGACTGAATTGGGTGTTGATACTATTTTTGGTTTTCCCGGCGGTTCCGCCTTACCGATATATGATGCCCTTTATGGTAATAAAAAAATAAGACATATTCGAACTGTTCATGAGCAGGGCGCAGCTCATGCTGCCGACGGTTATGCCAGGGCGACGGGAAAAGTCGGAGTGGTATTGAGCACTTCCGGGCCTGGAGCTACAAATTTGGTTACCGGTATTGCCAATGCCTATATGGATTCAATACCGATGGTGGCTTTCACCGGGCAAGTGGCTTTAAACCTCTTGGGTAAAGATTCATTTCAAGAGGTTGATATAACAGGGGTGACCTTACCAATAACAAAACATAGCTTTCTGATCCGAGATAAAAGGGATATTTCAAAAAAGGTTAGGGAAGCATTTCATATTGCAACAACTGGAAGGCCGGGCCCTGTGTTGGTAGATTTGCCCAAGGATGTGATGATGGGGCAAATAAATGAAGATGAGGTAAGAAAAGATATAAACGGATTTGTTGACACATTTTCTTTAAAACAGCAACTACCGGAGAGATTTGGAACATTGGTTGAAAAAACCGCCAGGATGATTGAAAAGGCAAAAAGGCCAGTGATATATGCCGGTGGTGGGATCATTAGTTCTAATGCAAGTAATGAGCTATTACGACTAGCTGAGAGAATAAACACACCGGTCACTACCACCTTAATGGGTATTACAGGTTTTCCAACAGAACACACTCTGTGCTTAGGGATGCTGGGTATGCACGGCACAGCATATGCAAACATGGCGGTTACCGAATGTGATTTGCTGCTGGCACTTGGGGCCAGGTTTGATGATAGAGTTACCGGCAAGCTAAAACATTTCGCGCCAAAAGCAAAAATTGTTCATATTGACATAGACCCGGCTGAATTAGGTAAAAATGTAAATATAAACTTAGGAATCAAGGGAGATATAAAACAGTTTTTGAAGGAATTATTGGAAGTAATTCCTTCAAAGAAAAATGAACAGTGGATAAAAACATTGATGGATTGGAAACATTCTTACCCCTTAAAATATTGTGATAAGGGTTTAAAACCTCAATACGTTGTGGAGGAGATTTGCCGGCAAACCGAGGGTGAAGCTATAATCGCCACTGAAGTTGGGCAGCATCAGATGTGGGCTGCACAGTTTTATAGATTCAAAGAAACTAGAAGCTTTGTATCTTCGGGAGGGCTTGGTACCATGGGCTTTGGACTGCCGGCGGCTTTGGGAGCCAAACTTGGCAGACCGGATAAAACCGTGTTCAATATAGCAGGAGATGGCAGCTTTGAAATGAATTGCCATGAACTGATAACTGCAGCCAGATATAATATTCCGGTTATAACGGTGGTATTTAACAACCGAAGCCTCGGAATGGTAAGGCAATGGCAGGAAATGTTTTTCGACGAAAGATATTCCCATGTTCACTTAGATGGGGAACATACTGATTATGTAAAGTTGGCTGAAGCTTGTGGGGTAGAAGGTTATGAGGTTACTGAAAAAAGGGACCTGCCCGAAGCAATAAAGCAAGCCATCAATATTCAAGCACCTGCAGTGATAGATGTAAAAATAGATCCCAAGGAAAATGTCATGCCAATGGTTCCGCCCGGCAGCGCCATAAATGAAATGTTGGGTATTGCTTAGCCTTTGTTTTAGTCATGACATCTATATGTGGATGTTAAAGATAAATTATGCTGCTAGGCATTCCCTTTGAGCAAAGACAATTACTCAATAACTAAATATATTTTTATTAAAGGAGGAAGTTTATAGATGAGTATTCAAGTTTATGTAAACGGCCAATATTTCCCAAAAGAAGAAGCTAAAGTTTCTGTATTTGACCATGGATTTTTGTATGGTGATGGTGTTTTTGAAGGGATAAGGGCCTATGGTGGTAGGGTATTTAGGTTAAAAGAACATATAGACAGGCTATACAATGGGGCAAGAGGCATCATGCTGGATATTCCTCTTACAAAAGCAGAAATGACGGAAGTTGTCTTAGAAACCCTTCGCAAGAATGAGCTTCGGGATGCTTATATAAGGTTGGTGGTATCCCGAGGAACCGGTGACTTGGGTCTTGACCCGAGAAAGTGCCAAAAGCCCACTGTTATATGCATAACTGACAAAATAGTGCTTTATCCTGAAAAGCTTTACAATGAAGGAATGGAAATCATAACAGCAGCCACTCGAAGAAATCGTCCCGAGGGCGTGAATCCTCAGATGAAATCCCTAAACTACCTTAATAATATTATGGCAAAACTGGAAGCAAATTTGGCAGGAGTTCCTGAAGCTATGCTACTCAATACCGAAGACTATGTGGCAGAATGCACGGGAGATAACATTTTTATAGTTAAAGACGGCGTTTTGATTACCCCTCCACCCTTTGTAGGTATTTTAGTGGGAATAACAAGAAATGCCATTATAGAATTAGCGGAAAAAATCGGAGTGAAAGTGGAAGAAAAAGTCTTTACAAGATATGAAGTTTTCACTGCTGACGAATGTTTCCTATCAGGCACGGCTGCCGAAGCCATCCCAGTAGTAAAAGTGGACGGACGCACAATTGCCGACGGCAAACCGGGCCCTGTCACAAAGAAAATTACCGAAGCATTTAAAGAACTCATTAAAACCGAAGGAACTGAAATATATCCATAAATAACTGGTGAAACTAATACAATAAATACGTAAATAATATAAGGGATCAATATGATGAAATCATATCCATAAATACCTAATTAAACCAATGAAATAGAAATACATCCGTAGTAAACACGTAGGGGCGGTCTTTGACCGCCCGTTTTTATATAAGATGTATAATCATAAAACAACCAAAAAAGTAAAGAATAAAAAAACAAACAACAAAATTAAAACATCATAATTGACAGTCTCTATATAATGTAATACAATGTATTACAAAAGGAGGTATGTTTCATGTCAACGATTTCACTTCGCCTAAATAACAGAGATGGTGAACTCATAAAAAAATATGCAAAAATGAAAAATATTTCTGTCTCTGAGCTAGTTCGAAATGCAGTAATCGAAAAAATAGAAGAAGAATTAGACGTAGAGTTGTTTGATACGGCATTTACCCAAATTAAGCGAACCTACACCCTTGATGAAGTGAAGGAAGAGTTGGGACTAAATGACTAATTGGCAAGTGGTTATTTCAAATATTGCACTAAAAACACTTAAAAAAATGGATAAACAAACAGCATCACTAATTCTAGGATATATTGAAAAACGTTTAGCAGGTTGTGATAACCCAAGGGCCTTCGGTAAACCTCTGGTCGCAGATCATCATGGAAAATGGCGCTATCGCATAGGTGATTATCGTTTACTATGCTTTATAGAGGATGAAAAAATTCTAATAACTGTAATAGCCATAGGACACCGTAAGGATATATATAAAAAATAAGTCACATGCAGAAGTTACTTCATCAAGAGCTTCTACACCGTTGATCAAGAAATAAGTGTAGTGGTGGTCTTTGACCGCCCGTTTTTTATCCGTTGTTTATGCAAAGAGCACAAGACCGTTCCTTCAAAATGCTAGATGCATAATACCTGTGAATAAAAAAGAACCGTCCCGTGCGCCACGAGGCGCATAGCATATAGCAGGTGCGAATCCTGCATGGCA
>CAZFME010000034.1:3803-18386 GCA_964520055.1 uncultured Clostridia bacterium | reverse complement strand
ATATAATAAGTTGATTATAAAATTAAGGTTTCTATATTAAAAATCAATCGTTTGACTATTGTACATTAATGCTCATGACAGTTGTCGTTACTGAATACATGTTAGTCTTTAACTGTAGTGATGTGCCAACGCGAATCTCGTTACTGCCCAAAACTATTGCATTTTCCCCGGCAGAACCTGAACCGACCAGAGTAATAAGCATATCCTTATATACAGGGTTTGGATAAACAACGATCCGGCCGTCAGCGGTCTCTACCAGAGTATCTGAAGGTTTTATTTCCACATTCATTACCTTGCCCAAAACTGCGTTTGATTTGGTTTCTTTTACAATATCTCCCACTTTGACTACATTAGTGGTGGCATCTCTTACCTCTTTTACATGCAATACCACTTCTATATTTGTTGTAACTGCTCCGGCTGACTTTTGCTTTTGTTTAAGTGTAAATCTTCCAACAACGGCAACGATCAATAAAATGACCAGCAGGTCTATAATATTTATTAATCCGAAAACCTTGCCTTTGCTATCTATTAAGCTCATTTTTATCCTCCTCGATTACCTGATGATATACTTTTAACACCTCATCGGTCATAGTTTTAATGGAAAAATGCTTTGCAACCTCTTGCCGGCCAAAAACCCCTAATGTTTTTCGCAATTCGATATCTTTCAGCAGTTCTTTTATAGCTTCGGCCATATGTAACGCATCGCTTTTGATATCCGAACCTCTACCGCTGAAATTGTGTTTCTTTGCAGCTTCGAAGTTTTCCGGTCTCAATATCCCCATAAATCCGGCTTCGCCAGCAATTATGACGGGTTTTTCCATAGCCATGGCTTCCAGGGCTACCCGCCCTACACCTACAGCCACATCGGCCATATTCATAAAAAGCGGTGTATCAAGGCGTGCACCGGTAACAATGACCTTATCTTGTAAGGCTTTTGAATTATATTCAGCTGCCAGTTGGCTTATTGCCTGATATTTATCGCCCTCGCCCACAACTACTAGCTTAACTGCGGGAAAATCTTTTTCTATTTCCGGCAGGGCTTCTATTAATCTCATGGCAATTTCCCCCCGAGCGCCCATAAGCCGGCTGATATATATAATTTTTAAATCCTCCTGTGTTAGGCCTAGTTGTTTTTCTACCTGAGATGAATCAACTTTTGGATTAAACTGTTCAAGATCAATACCATTTGGAATTACAGTGATTTTGTCTGAGCTTACTTTAAAACCATTTATCAAATGTTTCTTTACATCCTCACTGACGGCAATGACTTTTTGACCCCATGTGGTAATAAGTTTCATTCCCCAGCCTGTAGAATAAATCCCATGGGAAGTAGTTATGTAGGGGCATCCGGTCACAAAACTAACCCACTGCGAGACCCATGCCGGAATTCGTGCATGGGCATGGATGATGTTTACTCCATGCTTTTTAACAATATCCGTGAGACCGCTTACAGAATATATCAAGTTCGAAGGTGATTTTCTGTCAAGTGGCAATGTATAATGCTCAATGCCTATACTTTCAAGGGCTTTTGTCAATTTCCCGCCATGGGAAGCCACTATTACATTTACGCCTCGTTTTTTTAATTGTTTGGCAAGAGAAACAGCATGAGTTTCAGCCCCGCCGGCATCAAGAGCCATCAAAGCCAATAATACCGTAAGTCTTTCCATTAAAAAAGCCTCTCTCTCCGAGGAATTTTCTAAAAAAAGTATATCATCATACGAAAGCAAAGTAAAGTTTATTTAGTTACTCTGTAGGCGCCTTTGACAAGCAGTATAACATTATTGTTCTTAGCTTTTACTCCTCGCCCATCATTTCGGGGTATAATGAGCAGGTGATTCTGCAGGACATTTTCACCACTTGTTATGTCTTTCCCTTCAGTTATATTTGCCAAGCCTCCATTTCCGCTATCTACAACCACAGCAATCCCGCTTCTTAAAATTATTTCAGTGCCCATATCTCCAATTAATTGCTGGTTTTGCTCCATATACACTATTTCATAACTGGCAGAACCACCGGATTTTGAATCTACATATTGCATTAAATTGAATGAAACCTTGTCAACATAGCTCTTGGTAACAAGCGGATCACTTTCGGAGCCCGGTTCTGCCATGTCCGCTTTTACACATATTGCAAATACAAAACAAATTGCCAGTGTTATTATAACCGTACGAAGTTTTATATATTTACTCATATCTCACACTCCCGAAAACATGTAATCTCATTCATATTTTATATTCGACATGACATTTAGTTTTCCTGTATTTTGTTATTTTATCGTGAATTTTGATTCTAATGTAGAATACTCTTCACGCAGGGTTAACTTTTTACACTAAAATAGATTTTTTAGTTTGCACATTGTTTTATATTAGTCTTAATGGTATGATTATATAGGTCTTTATTCCTATTTTTACACCAATTTTCCGATAAAAGAGGTAACTCACATGGAATTTTCAAAAATATTTGGCATTAGATTATATATTCTTTTCGCAATCTTTGCCCCTATCATCCCTATTGGATTAGTTTCGGTTTTGATACTGGATGCAGCATCAAAATTAATAATGGTTCTTATACTCGGACTCGTTTTTCTTTTAGCACTGATCGTCGTCTTATACCGGATTTTTTTTAATATATATTATTCAATCAAGGAAATTAACGGTAAGGATTCGACTTTTAAACAGTCAACGACTATTACAAATCTTGCAAAATTCGTAGGGGTTATGCCGGTCTATGAACAATTGGAAAAGTTATCACATGAATATAAATTGCTATATCATAAAAATCAAATGTTGCTTAATACCAAGCAGACAGATAATTTAAAAGGTAAAAAAGATGCCATTATAGAGCATGACGTTATCAGTTTATCCAACAATTATAAATTGGATTATTTTATCAATATTTCAGAAAAAATCATCCGCTATATAACGAATGCCGATTCATGTTCTATAATGTTTTATGACAAAGAGGAAGCTGCACTAAAAATCGTCGCCTCCGCCGGCCTTTCTTCATATCCGGTTGAAGAGTTGAAGATGAAACCCAATGAGGGCATTGCCGGAAAGACTTTTCAAGAACAAAAATCAATTATGGTAGAAGATGTAAAAAAATACTCCCAATTTGTTATTTCCTCGGAGCACAAAAAGGCTGGTCAAATACTATACTCAGTTCCACTTAAAACATCTGATGAATGTATCGGCGTTATCAATATTAATACTAAAACTCCTTTACCCCAAGATATGTGTAAATTAATTGAAACCATAGCATCTCAGATTTCAATGGTCATACAAAATGCCCTTCTCTTTAAATCTATGGAAGAGCTGGCTATTAGAGACAGTTTGACGGGTCTTTACAATCACCGCTATTTTCACCAAGTTCTTGCAAAAGAAATAAAAAGAGCTATACGTTATAATCGCCCCTTAAGTCTGGTAATCCTGGATATTGACAATTTTAAACAATACAATGATAATTATGGCCATATGCTTGGAGATCACTTGTTAAAGGAAATCGGCCGGGCTATACAGAATAATTTACGAAGCAGTGATATTTTAGCTCGATATGGTGGAGATGAACTGGCCATTATACTGCCAGAAACCGATGGAGAATCTGCATATGCTCTTTTGGAAAGGATAAGAAGAAAAATCTCAGAATACCCGTTAATAACCCCTGAAGTATTTTCTGGTATTAGCAGTGAATTAATAAATGAAGATGCCAAGGAACTGTTTATAAAAAACAATACCATTTGGGACAATCTTTTCAAACGGCTTAAAAAAGCGACATCTAATTCCCAAGGCGATAAACAGAACCCTCCTGGTAAAGTTACATTAAGTGCAGGTATATGTTCTCAGTCCAAAACCGTTAAAAGTAAAGAAGATTTGATAAAAAAAGCTGATAGAGCTCTGCTTAAAGCCAAGCGTATAGGTAAAAATCAAATATGCATACATAGCAACGTTTTCAAAGATTCTGAGGCCACTAGATAACTGACTTTGCACTTAATGAGTTGCTTTAAAGAATAATCCTGATGTAAGAGCGGCATTTTCGGTTTTTAGAAAGCAGTGGTTTTAAGGCATTTTGTTAAATTTTCCCTGTACGAAGGATAGATATAATCAGCCAAATTCCCAGTAAACCTGCAGCCACAAAACCCAAGATACCCAAAAACGGATAATCGAAAAGGAAGGGACCAACATCAGCCTGGATTATTAAAGAAGAACCAATAATCAGAGAAGCTACTATCATACTGAAAACCAGGCGATTTATCATTCTATTCAGTTCAGAAAGCACTCTCTCTGTGCCCCGGGTTTCAAAGTCTAACTTTAAACTATCAATTTTGGTCCGCTGATACAAACCGCTTATAAGCTTAGGAATGAGCATTAAAGATTTATTGAACTCTCCCAGAGTCGTTAATGCTTCTTTGAATAAGTGCCGAGGATTATAGCGTTCTTGTAGCATTTTATTAACAAAAGGTTTGGCCACCTCAACAATATTAAAATCAGGGTCAAGTTCAAGGCCGACACCTTCTATGGTTATAAGGCTTTTTAACAAAAGGGTGAAGTTTGAAGGTAAAATAATTCTATATTTGGCTATTACAGTAAATACTTCGTTTAACAGCTTTGACATATTTATTTTCTTGAGGCTCTTGCCATAATATCGTTCTACCAAATCTTCTATATCAAGCTCAATGGCGGCTGTATCCAAATCCTCCTCAATTTGGCTTAGCTCAAGCAGTACACCAACAATTTTTTCGGTATCTTTATTTATAACACCAACAATAAGCTCGGCCAGTTTATATTTGGTGTATTTATCAATACGCCCCATCATGCCAAAATCTATAAAGACAATTTTACCGTCAGGCCTAATCAAGATATTGCCCGGATGAGGATCACCATGAAAAAAACCGTGTATAAAGATTTGTTTCATTATAGCATTGGCACCGTTTTTGGCTATTTGACTTCTTTCCAAGCCCTGTTCGGATATCTTGCCTAATTGTGTGACTTTATAGCCTTTGATATATTCTATGGTAAGTATCTTCTGAGTAGTAGCCTCCCAGAAAACTCGGGGAACATATATGCTTTCATCCCCTTTAAAGTTTTGCCGGAATTTATCTATATTAAAACCTTCCCTAGTAAAATCCAGTTCCTTATGCATCACATCAGCAAATTCCTCGAATTTAGCAACCGGGTCGTAAAACCGTGTTTCGGGGATATGTTTTTCCACCAGTCGTGTAAGATTTAAAATTATTTCCAAATCCACGACCATTATTTTATCGATGTCGGGCCGACGGACTTTAACCACAACTTCCTGGCCGTTTTTTAACATGGCACGATGTACTTGACCTATAGATGCTGCAGCCAAAGGTTTTTCATCAAATGATAAAAATATGTCAGTAAGACTTGAGGCCAACTCCTCTTCAATCTGACTTTTAGCCTCTTGAAAACTGAAGGGTGCCACATCATCCTGAAGTCTTTTCAGTTCCTGTATATAGTCTTTTGGGATGATGTCAGGTCTGGTACTTAAAAGTTGCCCCAGTTTAATAAATGTAGGCCCTAATTCCTGAAGCATCATTACAACTTTTTGCGGAGTCGTCATCTTATCAGTCGGATCCGGCTTCTCCCGAATGATTCCTTTGGGCAGGATTATGCCAACTTTCTCAACGATGTATCCAAATCCATATTTTATCAGGATATTTATTATCTGTTTATATCGTTTGGCTTGATGATAAGTAGAGCTTAATTGATTTATAAACAAGTAAAACCCTCCTGGTTATGATAACTATATTTTACCACACTGTAGGTTAATTATCTAACTTTGGGATGGGTTCTCAGTTTATGTGCAAACCTCTTTACATAGTGCCCTGCATGTGTTATCATACAATTGACAAACTATTCAAATGTTGCTTAAAGATCACGTTAAATCGTGTTAAAAACATTTCATAATTCCTAATCTTCTTTATTTCGAGTTATTCATTGCCTTTTCTAACAGTATGGATTTCTTTAAATATACCCATTAAATATGTAAATATGTTATTTTTAGCAAGGTTTTTGGGTTTTTATTTTAAAATAAAGCCTTTATTTTTTCATTATAATAAATTTATTATAATCAGGAGGTTGAGATATGAAAATTGCTGTTCTTATCGACGGAGCAAGGTTTGCCTTGTTGCCAAATGAAGAAGGGTTTCGAGAAGATGAACAAAAAAGGAAAACTGCTAAGAGTTTGCAGGAGATTATTTCAAAACATTATGAATGCATTATTCTCGAAGCCGATGACGCTCTCCCCTTAAAATTGAGTGAAGAAAAAGTTGATTTTATCTTTAATTTATGTAACGGTATAAAAGGCGAAGGCAAACTCTCGCAAATTCCTGCTTTTCTTGAGTTTATAGGCATGCCGTATACCGGTTCTTCCATCTTGGGTCATGCTCTGGCTTCTAATAAAATATATACCTGTAAAATCATAAAAAGCCTTGGTATTAATACACCTGATTTTAGTTATGTACATAATGTAAATGAACTTGATTGGCAAGATGTGAATTTCCCTGTCATTGTAAAACCGTGTGACGAGGGGTCAAGTAGAGGTATTTACCAAGATAGCCTTGTATATGACATTGAATCATTAAAGGCAAAAGTTACGGAAAATTTGAAACTGTACAACCCACCCATTATGATAACCGAATTTATTGACGGAAGGGAGTTTCACGTGGGATTACTGGGCAATAGAGATGATCTGTCTTTGTTACCTATAGAAGAAATATGTTTGGATAATCTTCCGGACTCAATGACAAGATTTTATAGTTTCGAGGTTAAGGCACACCATAAAGATAAAACCACATATATATGCCCTGCTCCCATTGGCAAAGAATTACTTGCAAAGATAACCGATATAGCAACAAGGACATTTAAAGCCTTGTCACTCCGAGATTACGCCCGTTTGGACGTTCGCGTAAAAGACGGTATTCCCTATGTATTGGAAATCAATTCACTGCCGGGGTTGATGAGCGGTTTCAGTGCCCTTACCCGGATGGCAGATGCTTGTGAACTGGGGTATGATGGGCTGGTGATGAAAATATTGGAAAGTGCCTTTAAACGATATAAGGTAATCACACAATTATATAGCCATTTATAATAGTTTAATATACAGACCTTTATTCCCAAGAAGCGGAATAAAGGTCTTGCATGATTTAGGCTACACTATTTCCCAAGCCGTAGCGGCAGCGCCAATTGCTCCTACATCAGAACCCAATGTGGCCTTTACGACTTTCAAATTTTCGGCATTTGCCTTTAAAGCCCTTTCCTGCATCACTTGGAACATACGATCTGAAAATAAATCCCATTCATGGGTAAGACCACCGCCGATAGCAATACAGTTGGGGTTAAAGGCATTTACCATATTGGCAAGGCCTACTCCTAAGTAATATCCTTCCCTGTCAACCAATTCCATTGCAAAGTCGTCACCTTGTTTGACAGCGGTAAAGACATGTTCAGCCTTTATGTCCTTATTACCTGCAATATCCTTAATAACGGTTTTTCTGCCACTTTCAATACCCTCTCGCGCAAACCTGGCCAGTGCCGTTCCTGAGGCATAAGCTTCCCAACAGCCCATATTACCACATCCGCATCGCGGTCCTTGAAAGTTTATTATGGTATGACCAATCTCAGCCGCATTGCCATTGGCTCCTTTAAAGAGCTTCCCATTAACTACTACTCCGCCTCCAATGCCTGTGCTGACGGTTATATACATGAAATTATCTATACCTTTCCCTGAACCATAAAGGTTTTCCCCCAACGCTGCAGCATTGGCGTCATTTTCCAGACCGATGGGCAATTTGAATTCCTCCCGGAGTATATCTCGAAGGGGAATTTCAACCCATCCCGGCAGGTTAGGAGGATTTTTAATGATTCCCTTCTCTATATCCATAGGCCCAGGTGCCCCTACCCCTATAGCTAAAATACTTTTTCTATCAACATTGGCCTGTTTTACCACTTCATAAACACTGGCTTTCATTCGGCCAATTACAGCTTCAGGTCCTTCAGAAGCCAAGGTTGATAGTATAACTTTCTTCAGAATATCCCCTTCTTCATCCAATAAACAACTAGCTATTTTTGTTCCGCCCAAATCTATGCCAACAACATGTCTTGTCACTTATATTCCTCCTCTTTCTATATATTTTATTAACTAACTCCATCATTCTTCTTTTTCTTAGTATTTCTTGCATATATATTGTATGCCTAATAAAATGCTTTTCCAACTAAAATAGTATTCAACATCCAAATAAAAGTATCCTTTTTAATTTATGAATCTCAAGGTGAATCTTTCAATTTTTCGTCTTTTATAATATACTTGTACGTAACAAATATAATGGGAGGTTTACCTATGCCGTTAGTAACATCAAAAGAAATGTTTAAGAAGGCGTACGATGGTAAGTATGCCGTAGGAGCTTTTAATGTAAACAATATGGAAATAATTCAGGGCATCGTAGAAGCAGCACTTGAGGAAAAAGCCCCTCTTATCCTTCAGGTATCTGCCGGTGCCAGGAAGTATGCCAAACCTGTTTATTTAAGAAAACTGGTTGAAGCAGCCATTGACGATACCGGTCTTCCTATAGTCCTTCACTTGGACCACGGTGAAAACTTTGAAATATGTAAAGCGTGTATTGATGATGGTTTTACATCAGTCATGATTGACGGTTCAAAACATCCCTTTGAAGAAAACATTGAACTCACCAAAAGGGTAGTGGATTATGCCCATGAGCGTGATGTTGTGGTTGAAGCAGAACTGGGCCGTCTTGCAGGTATTGAAGATGCTGTTAAGGTATCTGAAAGGGATGCCATATTCACTGATCCTGATGAAGCAGTGGAATTCGTAAAGAGAACCGGTGTCGATTCATTGGCCATTGCCATAGGAACCAGTCACGGAGCTTATAAGTTTAAAGGTGAGCCTAAACTTGACTTTGAGCGCTTAGAGAAAATATCAAGCATGCTACCCGGATTTCCTATCGTGCTACATGGTGCTTCTTCAGTGCCCCGCGAATTTGTAGAGCTTTGCAATAAGTATGGCGGCCAGATTCCCGGAGCTCAGGGAGTTCCTGAAGACATGCTTCGAAAAGCTACCAAAATGGGAGTGTGTAAGATTAACATTGATACGGACTTGCGTCTGGCAATGACCGCATCGGTCAGAAAATACCTGACGGAAAACCCATCACAATTCGATCCGCGGAAGTTTCTAGGACCAGCCCGGGAAGCCATTAAACAAATGGTTATACACAAAATGAAAAACGTATTGGGTTGTAGTGGAAAAGCATAAAAGGTAAAAATACCCAGTATAATTTTTCTCACCTTTAGAGATATGGATATCTTATAATGCTATATAATGAAAAATTAGCCCTGATGATAAACTCAACGGGGCTTATTTTTTATATTAAGATAGGCATCATTATTCTGGTAGCCAGTGTTATATGAACCTTCTTTCGTCGGATTTGACATAATTCATCTATATTCTTCTTTTTTTTTACATATAAAAGGATTTTTTCATGTCTATATAGAAACAAATATATTATAAATACAATTTATGGGAAAACCAAAACTCGCTTAGTCTTGTAGTATCATGTCAAATAATAACGAATAATTGGGAATTCCAAACCTATTTAGGAGGATGTATATTGAAAAAGGTTGTTGCACTTATCCTTGTTATTGCACTGGTGTTTTCTGTGTTTTTACTTGTAAAGAACATCTTTCCCTCTCAAATGGTCGAAACAAAAGCACAACCCGAGGAGAATTGTACGGTTTACTTACCGCCTGAAAGGCATGTTTATGATATTAAGGCCAACTATGACGGTAAAAATAAAATTAAGGCCGAAATGAACCTTACATACATAAATGATACCGGGGATACTCTAGAAAAGCTTTATTTTCACCTTTATCCAAATATGTTTTCAAGCCCCAAACGTGTACCCTTTTTTAAAGAAGACTTTTATCGCGCCTTTCCCCAAGGTTTTAGTTCGGGTGGTATAAAAATACAACAGGTGAAACAGGATGGTAAAAACATCACTTGGTCAGTAATCGAAGATAGTGAAATACTGGAGGTGGCACTGGAAAATCCTATAGGTACCGAGGACTTATCTAATATATATATACAATTTGAGCTCACCGTTCCAAAAGCCCGATTTCGCTTCGGATATCAGACCTTCGGCAGTGATAAACTTACCATGTCATTAGGTAATTGGTACCCCATATTAGCAGTATATAAGGACGGAAAATGGAGCCTTGATAAACACTGCGCTGTAGGTGATTGCACCTATAGCTATATCTCCGATTATACAGTGAGTTTCACAGTGCCAAAAGACTTTACGGTGGCTGCTTCAGGAGTTTTGGAAAGGAATTATATAAAAAATGATCAGGCGGTTTTCATTTATTCCATAGACCGAATACGGGACTTTGCCGCTGCTGTCAGTAATAATTACCAAACAGCCAGTGAAGTGGTAAATGGAATAAAGGTAATGTCCTATTTTCATCCTGAAGATAAGCGGGGTGGTTTTATGGCATTAAATGTGGCAAAATATGCTCTTGGTATTTTTAATAAGGCATTTGGTAAGTATCCTTATCCTGAGCTTAGGATTGCCGAGGCCAACTATTATCCGGGAGGCATGGAATTTCCCACTTTTATAATGATGGATTCTACCAAGTATAAGGAACCCCATCTTTCAAGCACTTCACTGGAAAGATCCATGGCCCATGAAGTGGCGCACCAGTGGTGGTACAATCTTGTAGGAAACGATCAGATAAATGAACCCTGGCTGGATGAAGGAATAACTGAGTTTTCCACGGCATATTACTTTGAAAAGCGGTATGGTAAACCCGGAAGGGAAGCTTACTTTAGCAGACAAGTGGATACCACTGTAGATTATATCAGAAATAACCCCCGCCACATGTTGGACCCCCTTCCGCTTTTTAAAAGTCACAGGGAGTATTTTGCTGTGGTTTATGTATCAGGCGTGTTATTTTACGAAGATCTACTAAATCGAATAGGTGAAGAAAACTTGTTAGACTTTTTTCAGTCTTATTTAGAAACCTTTAAGTACAAAAATGTTAATCTTGAAGACTTTAAAGAGTTCCTGAAAAATAAAAAATATGAAGCCCTCGATGAGAGCTTCTATGATAAGTGGTTTAATCCCTGATTATTACCGGAGTGCCCTGGGGTATGTTTTTGTAAAACCATAGAGCATCGTCCATGGAAAGGCGTATACACCCATGGGAGGCTTTTTGGCCCAGTTTTGCCGCTTCCTCCTCGATATTTTTTTTATTTTCATCAAAGGGGACGCTGTGAAAAAGGTAGTTATTATTGAATCTTACCCAATAGTAAGCCCCTTGTTTGTATTTGGGGCTGAAAAAGGAGTCCCCGCGCCCACCTATGCGGTACAGACCCTTAGGTGTATAGTAGCTGTTTTCATCCAGACCGGATGAGCACAAAAATGTCTTAATAATGGTATCATTCTCGTAAACATATACCTTTTGCTTACCCAACTCCACTATTATTCCATATTTTTCATCCAATTTGACTTCTTTTATGTATTTTGTAGGCACAAAACCATGGATAGACCTCATGCTTTTGTAGTCCCAGGTGGAAACTTCCGAATACCCATTGTCCAATTGCTTTATAACATCCATATGCATGAGATTTCCAAAAACTACCCCCAGGCTCTTAGAGTCAGCAGACGGCAGTTCTCTGATATTTACCGGCGTTGTTTCATTGACGTCAAGCACAGTCATGTTTTTGGGAAATATCTCCTCAGGCTTCGGGCGAGATATGGGTGGTTGTTCCGGTATGTTTTCAGTTGGAACGTTTTCTCCTTGTACGACCTGCGTGGGTTGTCCCTCACTTCCGGTCACTAAAGGTAACAATAGCAAAGATGTCAGCACGGCTAAAAAGATTAATACTTTTATGTATTTCAAGTTAAGCACTCCCTATTGCCGAGTTTTTGCCTTTTTCGATGTTTTTCACTGTATATGATATCACACCTGTCCATAAATTTCATCAAGTTTTTTGAGCAAAACAATAGGGACGAAAAAAAGCCGTTTAAAACGGCAATTAAGTTCGAATAGTATAAGGTGTTGCCTATAGAGAGGACAAACTTAATCTGAAATAAATATTGGACTTGAATAGACATAATCAGAGCCACTGATATAAAGAAAATAATAATGCTGGCCCCCAGTAAATGTAAAATCGGTTCTTGAGGTGTAAGTATCTCCGGCAGTATAGGATTTCGAAGTAGTATAAATCTTTTCTTGTTTATCATCTTGATAAATGGTAATGACATATTCCCCTGATTTTATAGGTTTGAAAGTTAAATCTAATATTAGAGTTTCCCTGGCAGCAACCCCTGTCAATTTATCGCCAATCTCTATTGTAGTTCTGCCATGGGTTAATTCAAAGTATCCAAGACCGCCGTACCGACTTGCAATTGTCTTGCCGTTATAAAGGGATAAATCCACTGAAGATTTTGTGCCCCACGATTTTGTCCCCAAATAGGTCACATAGTCTTTTACTGTCTCACCCCTAGCATGGTAATCGCCGCCGGTCCTCGCCGATGCAAAGTATCCATGTTTAAATGTATCGCTTAATAATCGGGTAAGCTCTGACCGCCATTTAATCACAGGTGAAGCTGAATCAGAGAAATTGGCCTGAATACCTGATATTACTTCAAAACCTCTGTATTTGGAAACAAGCCAATCAAGCCGTGAAAATGTTATTCGATAGGGATGGGCTATGGCCGGGGAAGATACACTGGGATTGTTGGCAAGTATATTATTTATTCCGACTTGAGGTGTATGAACTTTATTCTCAAGACCCGTTAAATCTTTAATTCCATAAGCTAATAAATCACCATATTGAATATCACCACTATCTGGATTCTTATATTTCACAGTGAGTTCTGTGCCGGGATATAGTTTTATCCCTTGTGAGTCATTGGGAGTAGCCTCAAAAACAGCCTTGGTATAATTTGACCATCCCTTTTTTTGAAGCATATTGGAATGGTCAGTCATATAAAGAATCTTGTAACCTTTATTTTTATATATGTCCCTCATTTCCACCAGCTTCTTGGTGCCGTCGGAAAAGTTAGAGTGAGCGTGAAGTTCTGCGGGACTCCAATTAGGGTGTGAAGGAAGGGAAAAGATATAAACCTCCGTAGTAAATACATAAGTCCCGGCTTCACTATAAATTTCAAAGCTGATTGGATAAGTTTGGCCTTCGACGATATCAAAGGGCAATTTACCTGTATCCATGTGTATTTCTACACCTTTCGGACCATCTTTAAGCCCTTTTTGAATAAGTTTGTGTAATTTTTGATATTCACTTTCCTCTTTATCTGTAAGATTATTCTGGAAGCTGGTTGTTCTAAGTTCGTCCCACCTTGCTAGCTGAGCTTTAGTGATACCTTCAACTTTATTTATCGGTATCTGCTCGGAGATGCTTTTTAGAGAACCTGTAATATCAACTCCTTTTATCTTTACTGATCTAATTACAGGTGCTATCTTTAAATCCTGTACCGTATATAAGTAAAATTCGGTCATCCAGAAGCTTGCCGTAGGTTCATAACGGGTCCATGTCGGCGAAATGATTATAAATTTCTTATCATTGTTGTTAGCGACAACTCCAATCAGAAAAGCCAGATCTATCAAGAATACAATTAGAGTAATTATCAGAAACTCCATTAAAACCCCTCCGATTTTGAAAAGAGTTATGATATATACTATTCAACATCGGAGCATAGGTTCTAATATGTTTACTCGGGAAAGGCCCGCATAACTTTTTCATATTTGGCCTTAAACAAATGACGCCAGTATGATGCTTGCAATGCCAATACTTAAAAAGTTGACCAAATCGTTGTTTACAAAACTTAGACCCCTCACCAGCAGATTAGGTTTGCCATTGTGTTCTTTTTTTTCTGTCTCCCCATCCATTTCTTCGGAATAGTATACCCCCTGCACAGTGGCCCCCAATATTGAATCTATTAATGATCCTATAAATCCGCCCAGGGTCACCATTTGAAATGCCTTTATATATTCGAAACCAAGTTCGCCAATGTTTAAGAAAGAAAAGCCTATAGTAGCAAATATGCCTATCAGCATTGAGCCAATAAAAGCCGAAAGGGTCCCGAAGAGACTTACCGCCCCGGAAGTGCCCTTCTCCACTCGCTTAAAGGTCCGTAGCGAAAGGGGATCTTTTTTGTTCAATATACCCAGTTCCGTAGCCCATGTATCGGCATTGGCCGCAGCGAAAGAAATTCCGAGAAAAACCAAGTAAGATGGGTTCTTTGTCATATAATACAATATGGAGTGAATTAGCCCTACACCACCATTGGCAAAGACTTGAAGTATATCCCGACGGCCTGTTTTATCAAACTGGCGAGCCACCTTTTTCTTTTTGCTTTTCTTAAAATGGCTGAGTACACTGGAAGAAAGGAAGAAAAGCACCATCATAATAGAGCCGAAGATGCCTGAAGTAGCGTACATGACAGTACCCATAAAGGTGGCACCGATAGAGCCGTCCAGTGTCAATGATTGTTTTCGGTAAGCAGCATATGCGATGAAAAAGCTTATAACA
>CAZFME010000034.1:0-3793 GCA_964520055.1 uncultured Clostridia bacterium | reverse complement strand
CTATAGAGGCCATGTATATGAATAAAAACAGTGGGCTGCCCTGCACAAAATAATAAGCTGCCAAAGTGGAAATGATGGGAACTGTCAGGTTGTCAAAACCATATGGTGTCAAGGCCTCGGTGAAAGCTGCCAGAACTGCAACTACAAAACTGATTCTCATATTGTCAATTTCCAACCCGATAAAACTTCCCAGAATTATCACTGATACTAAAAATGAAAATGAAAACATTGCTATGGAACCTTCGAGACTTTTTTCATTTCCAAAGATTTTATATTTTCGACGTCCGAAATTTTCTCCGATTATCGCTGCAAAACCGTCACCGTAGCCCATGATTAAAGCACCGAGAGCTCCAAGATATTTTAGATCCCTTTCCAGAAACCCTCCATTCCAAGTAAGAAAGATAAGTATTATAAGTGAAATGGGAAAGTATACAGTGCCCAAATCAGAGCTGTCTTTACCTCTCTCCATGCTTTTAATCAAATCTTTTTTGTATGAATAGTAGTTTAGGAGGACAAAAATAATAGGGGGAATAACAGCGTATCGTATATCGTTTATGAAATACATCGCTACTATCCACCAGTGGGATACTCCGATATGTATGAATTTCCTGGTGAATTCGGTAGGAAACCTCCCCATTTTCCTGATCGCTTCCGAAATTATCAGCACCGATACTACAAAAACCATAGATATTATGACACCTGTTATATCACTAAACACAACGATACCCTCCTATATTAGCATAGTAAAAGATAATTAAATTTATTCTAAGCCAAACTCTTTTACTATTTTATATGATTAGACTAAATATGGCAATCCATTTAACCGAACCTCAGGTTCTCTTCCTTATCCAACCATAAACGGACATTTTTTTCTTCTCTGTTAAAGCGGTACGATTTCCTGCCCAATAATACCATAGAGTTTTCAAAGGCGTGCCCTACTGTTACTACAGCCGTCGTAGGAACCATTACTTTGGATATAGCACCGCCTTTTGAGCCCAATTCTCCAATATATACATCACCGCCGGCTTGTATTTGGCCACCTCGAACCACTCCACATATATTCACTTTCTTGCCTGCCTGAATCTTAGAAATATAACACCCGCTACCCACCACTTGAACATCACCTGTAGCTATTACCGTAGAGTTTTGAATGTTCGATGCTACAACATGGCTTTCAGTTGAATTAAAATACGCAAAATCTTGTTCCAATTCCCTAGCCTGTTTTGCTAAGATTTCAATCTCACTAAGATCACTCATAGTCAGGGAAAAGTTAATAAGTGCCCGTTCGACATTTCGAATAAATTCTTCTAAAACTCTGACAGACATTTCTTGTATTATAGTATCGCTCTGTTTATTTAAAGTTTTAGCCGCATCAATTAGATAATAAAATTTTCCCTCCAACAGCAGCTTTACCAGAGGGCCGATACCTCCTTTAAGACCCTTGTTGAAATCTGGGTGATCCTGCAACTGCCGAATAACCATGACCATCTCATGCAAGCCTTTTGCCAATATATGAATTTGTGGTAATATTTCTTTTGAAAAATCAGGAGCTCTTCCTGCAGTTATTACTGATGATAAGATATTACCTCCAACCGATATGGATCCTGTAGCTTGAACCCTCGCGCAGGAAACCAAGCCTCTTATCCTAATATTTTGGCGAGATTCTACTAGCATACTTTCTGTCACATTTCCTAATATCAGAATATCTCCTTTAAATACAATGTTACCTGAAGCAAGGTCTACATCACCGGTATGCACCAGTTCATTTACTACACTCACTCTTACCCAGTTGCGCCGACGGGATACTGTGGGACGCCCGTGTCTAACAGCTACAGCTCGTTTGCCATCTTCAGTAAGCACCGTTCCTTCACCTGCAGAAAGAATGTAATCACATGGCGTCGGCGGTAGAATTATCTCACCTGTAACACTAGTACCATTACGTCCTGGTTTGGGTAAGTGTTTGATAGCAAGAATTTCTCCCGCATCTGTCGAAGTAAAAATATAGCGTTTACGGAAATCCACCGTTTCATCTTCTTCCGCTACTACCGGAACCCTGGAATCAGAGGTGAAAAGCAATTCCACTTGACCATCTTTTCCCGGTTTTGCAGGAATACCCCTGGCAATGACTATTTCTTCTGTATCACAAGATTTAACACCAATAGAGCATGCCTCCCAGTCTATACCGTATTTAACACCCATTCTAGATAACTCTTGTAACAGTTCATTCCAGGTAAGCGGTGGATGTCGTTCTTCCCGTTCCACTACAGTTAGATTCAGTATTCTGGCAGGCGGAAGATCTGGCAGCTCACGGTGAAGTAATACCGTAGGGCTTGTTCGCAATACGGCCTGAAGACCATCCGAAGAAACTGTCACAGACCATTGGCCTTTTCGTAGTTCATTCACTGTTTTCAACTGTACAGTATCTTCCATTGAAATGGGAATAGGCTTAGTACATTCACGACCATTTACAATCAATTTTATCCCGAGACAAGGTATAACCATCGGGTATGGACCTTCGGGCGGGTGGTGAACATCTAAACATCCATCTATAACTAGGGCATAAGACCCCATAGCTTCTTTATCGGAAAAATGTATTTCTTCTATGTCAAGTAATGAAGAAAGATAATCATAACTGATCTCTTCATTCATCAAAACATCTCACCCCTTTCCCTGCATTTTTTAACAGCAAAGATACTGCCAACAAGCGGTCAAACCACTGGCTTTGTGCATGCATATTCAATTGTGCAAGCCATCGCTTTTCTCATTTATCTGCCTTTTTAGTATGGCCGGATCTCGATAAGTGGCTATCTACCAAAAAGACTTTTCCTTCAAAGTCTTTTTGGTAATTCAGGCCAAATTGAGAACCTATATTTATCATTCTTATATAAAAAACGGTAGCCAAACAGCCACCGTAATAAAGAAAATTACTTCACAATATTGAAGTCTTTATTGCGGTAACCTGGCAGTCATACCTTAAAGGCTATAGACCCATGGCTTTGCGCCCTATCCTTTCGGATAGTTTGCCTTTATCACAATACCGATAAATAATAGAAATAATAATAAGTTGACTTTTCGTTACTGTGCCATATATTATCCAGTGAAAAGTTCAATCCTTTAATTGTCATTTATGTTACTTTAGTTCTATTATACTATAAAGTAGTGCTTTTTTCCTTCTTTTAGGCAAGAAAAATGTCAAATTTTGCGGTATTGAAGTATATTGGATTAAGGCTAATTTTATGTCATAAAATAATTGCATCTATTTTTACAACTATAAAAGGTTGCAAATAACTTAACAGCCTCAGCCCAATGGAATATCGAGCAGAGGCTGTTTATATACATTTCATTATTTCCGTTGTCTGCTTGACAGGGGTAATTCACCCCTGTATTTCTCAAGTCTCCCTGGCACTAATCCATTTGGCGGCTTTTCTCATGCGCTCTACGGTCTTTTCTTTGCCTAAAAGCACAATGATGTCAAAGAGCCCAGGTCCAATAGTTCTGCCGGTAATGGCAAGGCGGGTGGGATGAATGATTTCTGCTGCTTTCAGACTCATGTCTGCCGTAAGGCTTCTAAAGGTTGATTCGGTTTTGTCATGGGTGAAGTCATCCAACTTTTCAAGGGCTTCGGCGCCTAAAGTTAGTAGTTTTACGGCATTTTCCTTGGAAAAGTGTTTTCTAACACCCTTTTTTTCATATTCTGTCACATCTTTAAAGAAAAAGGCTATAGTATCTGCCAGTTCATCCAAGGTTTTTGCCCTGTCCCTGGAAACTTCAACTATTTTTTGGATATAGTCAA
>CAZFME010000033.1:0-18962 GCA_964520055.1 uncultured Clostridia bacterium | reverse complement strand
ATGGCTACATCATCCACAACTGAATATGTGGTAAAATACCTTTGTAAAATTCGACCGAAAGGTTTTGCTAAAATATTAGCCAGTAAAAATGCAACAATAACATTTAATATGTTAAAGTTATGGGACGAGAATAGTATTATAATAAATACAAGGGAAAATAAAAAGTTTGCCGCGGCAATAGATGTTCCGCATCGGGGATGTATGGCAAGGTCTTTTTCCCCGTTTATCATTCGAAAGTGCCCTTCCCGCACAGCACTCATTACTTCATAAGGCTCCGGAAGGTCCGGCCCTGACAGGGAAAATCCGTTAGAATGGGCAAGGCCTCCGGCCTGTAAGGTTCTCCCATACCTTTCCTCCAGTACATTTATCGTTGCATGTTCCAAACTGTGATTTTTCCTTACTCTGCGGTCAAAAGCAATCTTTAGAATTTGCCACGGAATTGTCACTACGTTATAAAAGGAATTAAACACGAAAACATAGGGAAGTAAAAACAGAAAACCTATACCTAGAAATATGATAATGGGTATAATTAAATATGGAAACAGCATAACAATTACAAATAAAGCCAGTAATAATAGCATGACTGTAACCTCCACACGTTTAATATTCGCATATGTGACATAATTTATTATATCATAAACGGACACCTATAGGCGTCCGTTTTAATTATTATTGTCAGCAGAATGTTGTCATCAAAGTATTTTAAGAATTACTTTCTATAATATGATTATGATTTTGCTGTTTGATATAATCTGACTGATACCATTGCAGAAATCGCTGAAATAATAAGTGAAAATAAGATGACAACCACTGAAAGCATAATATTGTTTTTAGAAAATATTTTTATCATAATGTTAAGAGGCTCTACCAACCACCTGACTTGACTAATGGAAACAGATAACTTAATAGTTTCAATTATAGACTTAAGGCTTAGGGATATGATCATAATACCAATGTAAAATACGGTTTGAAAGGTTCGGGCTTTCATATATCCATGTTTAAAAAATACCGGCAGGTATACAGAGTGTGCAAAGCTTATAATTAAAAGCGAAACAGCCATGGCACTGTATTCAATATTAAGGTTTAAGCCAAAATGTTTACCTAATACTGCCAAAGCCATATATGGAAAAAATCCAACTACTATTAGTAACAAGCCAAAAAGATATTTACTAAATACAATAGTTGAGGGCTTAATAGGCATCATTCTTAAAAATACATCACCACGATCTTTATCATCATGGTAGCAACTTCTTGCCAACATGCCGTAACAGATCATTACAAGCGGAAATACTATCCCGGATATTTTGCTATCATAGAACATAGTACCACTTACAAAACCAGCAATTAATATAATTAACAATAAATACTTCCTGCTGATATAAAAATCCTTTAAAATAAGATGAAACATTTCTAATTCTCCCTTCTTGAAATATGCAGCAGTATATCATCAAGACTCGCATTGTCTACAACCAGACCGGATGTATTATGTTTGTCTTTAAAAACATCTATATCTTTTATCAAAGCCTCAAAATATGTTTTCGATAATCGTAAACCGATTAAATCTCCCTTTATATCATTGAGGTCTCGGTGGTCACCTCTGACAATTTTCCATCGGCTTAATATGTCTTCTTTTTCCTGGGATAAGATTATCTTTCCATTATCGATGATAGTGACGTAATCGGCTATTTTTTCGATGTCCGACGTTATATGTGACGAGAAAAAAACTGCTCGCCGTTCATCTTGAATGAATTCCATTAATATTTCCAGTAACTCGTCTCTCACAATCGGATCAAGCCCGGAAGTAGGTTCATCCAGTATGAGAAGTTCAGGTCGGTGGGAAAGGGCAAGAGCTAACGCAGTTTTCATTTTCATTCCCTTTGAAAGCTGTTTTATTTTTTTGTTTTTATCGATTTTAAATCTATTTAGTAAACTCGAAAAATTACTGTCATCCCATTTTGAGTAAAACTTTTTTGCAAAATTTCCAGTCCAGTCCACCGTCATGTCATCATAAAAAACCGGCTGTTCACCAACATATCCTATATTGTCTTTTATTTGCATTTCGTACTCGATGTTGTCTTTTCCAAAGACTTTTATTTCTCCGGAATCCCTTCTTATCATATTCATTATAAGTTTTATCGTTGTGGTCTTACCGGCACCGTTAGCACCTACAAACCCCATTATATAACCATGCGGCAACAAAATGTTAACATCTGACAGCTTAAACTTGCCGTAATTTTTACTTAAGTTTATTATTTCCAGTATATAGTCTTTCACTGATACTCCTCCTCTAAGGTTTTGTAAAAAATGTCTTCCAGATTTTTACGTGAAACTCCCGTTCTTTTTGCATCAGTAACTACACCCCTAATTTGATGCTCAATTTCAAGCAAGTTTAATGACACCATTTTCTTAGCATCATAATTTGAAATAAAGCTACCTTTCCCCGGGCGTGTTACAATAAGCTTTTGTTGCTCAAGTTCAAAATAAGCGCGCTTGGTTGTTATAACACTTATCTTTAAATCTTGGGCTAACTGTCTAATAGACGGAAGGGCGTCTCCAGGTACAAGCTCGCCACTGAATATTTTTTCTTTTATACTTTCAGAGATTTGTTCATAAAGAGGCCTTGGATCACTATTAGAGATTGGTATAAACATTAGTACCTCCTTATCTGTATATATTGTTTATATACAGTATATATTACATATACGGTTTCTGTCAATAGATTTCATTAAAAAATCTTTTGGCGGTTTGCATCCTACGTGTACATAATACCACTACTGTGAGATATTAGATTTTTCCAAGGTTTAATCCATCAAATAAGAATCATATTTTCGACAAAACGGTATTCCGTTTTATATCATTATAAAATTTACGTTTACTTCATTATGAGTTCGAATAAGGGATTCCATCTTCCGTTTCAGCTCCTGTTGCTGTGGTAAAATATTGTGATGGCAGTATTTAATAAACCAATGAAATGTAGATTGATAAATTAAATGATTGTTAATCATTGCAATTATCTTTTTTACTACGGATTTTATCATTTGTTATGATGTTTTTGGTGTATAATATATATTGAAATAAAAATATTGTATTGACTGGAGTTTTTTTAATATGTTTTGTATGAAGTTGCCTTTTTTTATTAAAGATATTTGTAATAAGTTAAAATCCTCGAATTTTAAAGCTTATATTGTTGGCGGCACAATAAGAGATTTGATAATGAACCGTCATAATTCAGACTTTGATATAGCCACAAGTGCCTTTCCCCACGAAATCAAATCAGCTTTTCCTAAGGCCAAGTCTTATGGGGATTTTGGCACTATGCTTGTAATTGTTGACGGGACGAAAGTGGAAATTACGCCTTTCCGAAATGATGCTCCCGGCAGAAAGCCTGATTACACCTTTGGGGGAAGTATATATACTGATCTTGCCCGCCGGGATTTCACTATAAATTCTATTGCTTATGACCCGATAGCTGATGAGCTCATAGATCCCTTCCAAGGTCAAGAAGATATAAAAAAAGGTATAATTCGGTGTACGGGCTCTACCGAGAGAATTTGGGAGGACCCTTTACGAGCTATGAGAGCAGCTCGTTTTCAAGCCCAGCTTGGATTTTCAATTGAAGCTTCGACTTTGTATGCTTTAAAAGCTCAGGCCCAAGATCTAAAGGAAATCTCTCAAGAAAGAATTCGAGATGAGTTAATAAAACTAATAACGGGAGACTATTGCTTTGACGGTTTAGTAACGCTTGTTGTAACAGGACTTATGGAATATATATCACCTGAACTTATGGTAGGCATGGGGCTAATACATTACAATAAACCTATGGATGTATTAGAACACAATCTTGTTGCTTGCAAGATTATCAGAAATACTTTGCCTCTTAGATTGGCGGCCCTTTTACATGATGTTGGCAAACCTCAAACCGCCGTTTCAGGCAAAAAAGGTCTGGAATTTCCGAATCATCATACTGATTCAGCAGACCTCGCACAAAAAATATTGCGGAGGCTGCGGTTTGACAACAAGACAATAAAAAAAGTGAGCCTGTTAATCAAACACCACATGTTTTATTATTCCCCAAATTCACCTGTCTCCCATGCCAGAAAGCTTATTTCCAAGGTAGGATGGGATAATGTATATGATTTAATTGATCTTAGAGTTGCTGACCGAATAGCAAGCGGTTTCGATGCAGTTTATTGTCCAGGTTTAAAAAAACTCATAAATGACCTTGAAATCTTGAAAGATGAGCACAGTGATTATCAAATAAAAGACCTGGCGATAACCGGCCAGGACATTATAGATCAGTTAGGTTTTCTCCCGGGACCCCGAATAGGTCAAATATTGAAAAAGCTTTTGGAGTTGGTAATGGAAAATCCGGAGTTAAACACTAAAGATGAATTGCTTGATATAGCAAAAAATGCGTAAACAAAACAGTTAGAACCCCACGGAACGGTCTGGACTGTTCCCTATAATGCATAGGGTGCAGGCAATTCGGCGTCCTGCACACTGCTCTTGCTACGTTTTTACTGTAAATGCGATCTTGCTTAAAAGGAGACAGTCTCCATTATCTTCACCTCAGAAGAGTTAATATACCGGATCACTTTTTATTTTGCCAACTAATTTACACATTTAAGTGTCAAGCAGTTTCATTTAATTATATAGTAGCATGTCTCCAGTTCATCATTATCGACATCTGGGAGTTTTGATTTCAACTCATTTATAACTTGCTCATCGATTCCGTAGAAATTACCGCCTAGAATCCTAGAACATACATTGTGGCTTGCATGGGAACCCTTATGCCTTGCTATAAATTGTAATATTTCTTCTATTTGTTTTTCCTTTTCTATCAACAAAAAACACCTCCCGTTTTATCCAGCTTTTATTTTTACCCCTGTCAGCATGAGATATAAAGGCCTTAAATCGTCTTTATTTTAACCTTTGGGAGATGTTTTATTCCTTTGTTTTATATAAGTTCCACTTTTTTTATCTAAGTGACACATCACCGCTGAATACTCGGATAACTTCACCGTCCTCGGTTTTGACCAGTAAAGCTCCAGACTCGTCAATATCCAATGTTGTACCTTCAAAACTCTCATTTTTCCCCATAATTTTGACCTTTTGCCCCAGATTTATACATAAAGACCTCCAACTTTCAAATATTTCCTGAAAACCTTCGGTTTCAGCCTTCACGTAATAATGTTCAAACCTTTCTAATAAAGCTGATAAAACTTGTATGCGACTTACTTCCTCCCCTTTGATTTGTTTGAGAGATATACCTTTATCCTTCAATTCTTTAGGAAAATCATCAATGTTCACATTTATTCCTATACCGATTATTACGTGATTTATTGCATCCATTTCTGCACTCATTTCCGTAAGAATCCCGCAGGCTTTTTTTCCATCTATGAGGATATCATTAGGCCATTTTATTTTTGCATCGATTCCAGTTGTACGTGTGATTGCTTCGGCCACAGCTACAGCCGTCATAATAGTTAATTTCGGTGCTTCCATGGGAGCAAGATGTGGCCTTAAGATCATAGAAAACCATAGACCTCCGTCCGGAGAATTCCAGGCTCGTCCCATTCTTCCCCGTGCTTTTTGCTGTTTTTCCGCTATTACGAGGGTCCCATTGGGAGCCCCTTCCTGAGCCAGCTTTTTGGCATCTTCATTAGTCGACCCGGTAACAGAGCAATAATGGATTTTACTGCCTAAAATCGTTAAATCACACATTGACCATATTTCTTCCGGCAAAAGCAGATCAGGAGATTCATTCAGACAATAACCGAGGCGGGGGGAAGACTTTATTATATATCCGCTGTTCCTTAAATTATTTATCTGTTTCCATACGGCTGAACGGGTTATACCGAATTTCTTGCTTATATCTTCACCAGAAAGATAAGTTCCTTTATTGGCCAGTAATAGCATTAAAAGTTCATTCGGTTTTAGCTTATCAGCGTCAAAGGAAATATTCACGGTCATTTATATCCCGCACCTTTCAGTATTTATTCTATAGCTAGGCAAATAAATCTTGATTGAGATTTAGAAAGTCACCTCAGTAAAGAGTTTTCAAATAATATGGGAAAGAATATTTTTACTGTCTTTCCACATTATTAATATCTTTCTACCTTTATACATGTTTTCCTTCAAAAGTACATCGACCAACGCTATATTATTATGTTAACATTAAATCCGCAAGTTGATTAATTAGAGGAGGATGAGCATTGTTAAAGAAGATTGGTATTACTTTGATAGCTTTTTTGCTATTAACCCAAGTTTTTTCTAGTTTTACTTTAGCAGCAGATAACAGTACTTATTATTACTCAGAAGATGAGATCCAATCTTTTCCGGTCAGTAACTATAAGCTGGTGATTCCTACAAAAATCCAATTTGATTCATTTTACAAATCCAATTATTATTACAACACACAAACAATCTACCAGGACTTTGACGGAGACGGAGTATACGAAGTTGCAGTGATCTCCTACAGTACTTCCGGCGACAGGTATTTGGAAATTTACAAAATAATAGGCCAGAAAATGATTCGAATTTTTTCCGGTAAAGGTGCTTCAATTAGGATAAATACCGATAGCTTTTCAATTAGCAATGTAAAATATGACGGTAGATATTTTTATGAGACTTACACTTATCAGTGGGGAAAAGATAAGTTTTTGAGGACTGGATATGCCAAAACCTATATTAAAGGTGGCTATATCGACTATGAAAGGCCAATATATGATTGGCCCGTAAAAGTCGTCAAAGATGCAAGGACCCTCGCCGTAACTTCCTTTTTAAAGGCTAGGATGCAAGGAGATTATGACTCTGCAATGAAATATATATCCAAAGCATACAGCGAAAAAATCAATTCTAAAGATTTAAGATCAATTATTCCTTACGGCAGAGTAACCGCTGTAGATATTTTTGAATCAAAGCGCGGGGATTGGGTAGTTGCAGTAATAAAAGACTCTTGGGGACAGGATCGGGTATTTAAATTTGTTCCGGTAGATGAAAAGGATAAATATAGCAGCTTTAAGGTTGATCAAATCGTTGAAATACCAAGAGCTAACTAACTTTGCCCATTAAAAATCCGCTGGGAAATCCAGCGGATTTTTCTCTTACTTGCCAACTTATAATATGTGCAGATTATCACTCTGGAAGGTGTAAGTTATTATCTGTAAAAGGTCCTTGAAATGTTTTCTTGGTTCCAATATAGTGTAGATTTGCAAAAATATTTACTGTGTGGGCCTGCTTGTTATGTTCTACCTTTGTATCGCTTGTACGTGCATCGTCTTGATGATATTTCAGATACTCCGTCAGTATATCTCGAGCGTATTTGTCATCAATATTATTGTAAAAAGTCATATATGTTTCTTCGGGAATCTCAAGAATAATACTGTGCAGCCCTTCTTTTACCGCCCTGGTTTCTCGAATAAAATCAAACATTACCATATACCGACTGGCTCTTTATTTTTTCTTGTCTTTCTGTCTTTTTGGCGGTGTTTTCAAAGGGTTGTTTCGTATAAACTCCTCTGATAATTCATAGTCTTCGGGCCGATTATCATCTATTAAATCACCCTTAAACCTTCCCTGCTGTGGAATCAGCTTATTTTTAGTTTTTTCCCTTTTAATCTTTTTTTTGGCCATGTACATTCCTCCCAAATTTGATGTTAAATATAGTATTTCCATTTTCTATTAATAAATCCGCATTAAGACTAAATAATCAATCTGCCAATAGTGCTTTTCAATATATTGCCTTTGGTTTGGATCTAGTTGAATTTGTTATTGGTACTACTGTTACTATGCCATTCAATTCTTTTTGAATGAATGCTCCTAAAGTATTTTAGTGAATGCTTATATATTCCTGCCCTTTATTTTCTGCCTGTCTTGACGCGAAAGTTTGGATTTTCTCATGCGAAGACTTTTGGGTGTAACTTCCAACAGCTCATCATCTTCTATAAATTCGAGACATTTTTCCAAGGTCATCTCCTTGTAAGGAATAAGCCTCATGGCTTCTTCGGCAGTTGATGAGCGCAGATTGGTAATATGTTTTTTTTTGCAAACATTGATGTCAAGATCTCCCGGTCTAGAGTTTTCACCTATAATCATACCTTCATATACCTTGACTTGGGGACCGATAAACAGTGTTCCCCTCTCTTGTGCATTATAAAGGCCGTAGGTATTGCTTTCTCCTGTCTCAAAAGCTACCAATGACCCTCTATTACGGGTGGGAATATCGCCTTTATATGGTGTAAAACCCGCAAAAACCGAATTTATTATTCCCTCACCTTTTGTGTCAGTAATAAATTCAGAGCAATATCCTAAAAGTCCACGGGTGGGAATTTCAAATTCTAAACGGTGTGAATTTCTGCCAAGATTCTCCATGTTAACCAGTTGACCATGGCGAGCACCCATCTTCTCCATAACAGTGCCAAGATAGCCCTCTGGAATATCTATGACTACCGACTCAATGGGCTCCATTTTCTTGCTGTTTACTTCCTTTATAATAACCATGGGTTTGGAAACCTGAAACTCAAAACCCTCCCGCCGCATGGTTTCGACTAGAACTGAAAGGTGCAGCTCTCCCCGACCTGAAACTTTAAAGCTATCAGGGCTGTCCGTCTCTTCGACCCTCAAGCTCACATTGCTTTTAGCTTCTTTAAGCAACCTATCTCTTAAATGTCTTGAAGTGACATAATTCCCTTCCTGCCCTGCAAAAGGACTGTTGTTTACACTGAAAACCATCGAAAGCGTAGGTTCATCTATGCTGACATAAGGTACCGGCTTGGGATTGTCTATATCAGCGATGGTCTCTCCGATGTCTATGTCTTCAATCCCAGTAACCGCTATTATGTCACCAGTGCTGGCAGTAGCGATGTTTTGCCTTTTTAAGCCGTTAAATTCAAAAAGATTGCTTATCTTAACTTTTGAAACCGAACCGTCTTTTTTACATAAGGCATATTCATCACCTACAATGATATTCCCTCTAAAAACCCGGCCTATTGCAATTCTGCCAACATAATCATCATAGTCCAAGGTTGTAATTAACACCTGTACCGGTGCTTGGGCATCGCCAACAGGGACTGGAATATAATTTATAATAGTATCGAATAATGGTTTTAAATCCTTGGAAGAATCTTCAAGGTTTATCTTTGCAAAACCTTCTCGTGCGGAGGCATAAACCACCGGAAATTCTATTTGTGAATCATCAGCTCCTAAGTCAATAAAAAGCTCCAACACTTCATCGAGCACCTGGCTGATTCGGGCATCCGGCCTGTCAATCTTATTGACAACTACAATGGCAGGTAAGTTTAACGCCAAGGCTTTCTTTAAGACAAAACGCGTTTGTGGCATTGGACCCTCGAAAGCATCAACCAATAAAAGCACCCCATCCACCATCTTCAGCACCCGCTCAACTTCACCGCCAAAGTCCGCATGCCCTGGAGTATCAATGATATTTATCTTTATTCCGTCATAGGTCACGGCGGTGTTTTTAGCTAGTATAGTTATTCCACGCTCCCGCTCGATGTCCCCGGAATCCATAATCCTGTCTTCAACTTTTTGGTTTTGCCTGAAAATGCCGCTTTGTTTTAAAAGGCCGTCCACCAATGTTGTTTTACCATGATCTACATGGGCTATTATAGCTATATTCCTAATGTCGTCTCGTTTTGTAATCATTATTGCATCTCCCTTAAAGTTTAAGCATAAAAATACATCTTGCCATCGATTATATCCATATTAATGGATTGTTTTTCAAGAAGCAATGTTAAGAAAGCACTGACCGAAGATATTGTTATGAAGTATTGAGAAATATTCGTGGGTATATCATATTTTCTTATTATAAGCTCCGTCAAATCTTCACGGGTTAACGGCTGTGCCAAATAGTTTGCAATAATTTCCAAGTTTTCTTTTATATTATCTATATTCTTTTGGATAAGGAGCTTCGGATTGACCGGAGGTTCATCACAATGGGATATTATATAATGATCATAGTCAGTTTGAAGTAAGAACTCCAGCGTCTCTAAATGAGCTTTAGCATTAAACAAAAATGGAAACGGATATTTATCCATTTTATCTTCGCTGAAAAATGCATCCCCACAAAAGAGCACATTGTCTTCAGTTGCTACTCCTATTTGACCAATACTATGACCTTCCAGCGGCAGTATCTCAAACTTTTTATCCCCTAGTTCTACAATGCCTTCCTCTACCTCAAAATCAACCGCTATATCGCGGGCTTTCAAAATCCGGGTTGAAAGCCCCGGCATCGGTGCCGCTCCGTATAAAACAATTCCCTCAAGAGCACTGTTTTCCATAAAAAGCTTTTCATTGTGCGATGCTGCTATTAGAGCACCGGGATATTTTTCCTTTATAAAATTGTTTGCGCCAAAGTGATCCGGATGAGCATGGGTGTTTATAATATATTTTACTTTTAAATTGTGGTTCTCTAATACTTCTAAAATCTTTCTACCTGTCGTATTGTCCAGCCCAGTATCTATTAAAGTGCAAAACCCGTTCCTATATCGGTATACACCCACATTTGTAGCTCCCGGTATAAAATAAGTGCGTCCTCTGAGTTTTATAAGTTCCATTTAACTTCCTCCGTTACAACTACAAATACTAATGAAACACCACTCTATTATACATATGTTTATGTAGGAAAATCAAGAAAACGTATGAAAGTCAGTTGGTATAATATGTTTACAATAAAAAACCCGCCACTGAAAGGGCAGGTTCTATTCATTTTTCAGAGGTTTCTCAGGCACTTAACTTGTTAAGTTATTGAAGATTCCATATAATCATGTCGGTACTTATCTTATCGCGGGGCGGGGTGGCACATAGGCCACCCCTACTTGGGATATAGGCTAACTTTCTAGCCTACTAATTCTTCATATTTCTTTTCCCAATAATCCAAGCGGGTTCTCATTTCTTCAACTATTTTTAAATCTCTCTCAGTGTAAAATCCTTCCTGAATGCGATTTTTATCGGCTTTAATTCCTTCTTTAAAAGTACTAAGGGCTTTTTTAAACAGTCCTTGTGCAAAAGCTGCCCGCTCGATTTCATGAGGCCATTTTGAATCTTTATAGTCTCTTATAAAGGCCTTGAGAACGTCGAAAAACATTTCACCGTCAGTATAAAGATTGATGTTAAATTCAAGATTCTTAGACATTGTTATAACCCCCCGGCCGATATTTACTTATATAATTCCACAAAAGATTAAAAACTCCTCCCAATTTTTCCGGTAAACAACTTTTCTAAAATACTGCCCCTAATCCGGCAAGACCTAAGATAAGAATGAGAATGTTTTTATTGAGTGGCACTGTATGAAAGATGGGTTGAAAAAACGGAATATATATCACAGCAAAAAGCATAACCGTGGAAACTATCACTGACAGTGTTAGGTGGATATTTCCCAGGGGGTTTTGACAGCAGTTACCTGCTTTTTCTGTCCGACATTCAAAAACAAATAAGAGTTGGGACATGACCAAAGTTGCAAAAGCTGCCGTTCGCGCCATCTCAAGATTGCTTTGGCTGTATAGATTTACAATTATAAACGCTGCTAAGGTAACCAGACTTATAATCATACCTCGATATATTATCTTATTGCCAAGACCTTGAGAAAAAACATTTTCATTCTTTCCACGCGGTTTGCGGTTCATCACGTCCCTATCTGGAGGATCTATGCCGAGAGCCATAGCGGGAAGACCGTCTGTAACAAGATTGACCCAGAGGATTTGTATGGGAAGCAGTGGCAATTGTAAGCCTAAAATGGATGTCCATATCATAGTAAGTATTTCTCCTACATTACATGAAAGCAGATACCGGATAAATTTTCGGATATTGTCATATATTATTCTGCCTTCCTCCACAGCGTCCACAATACTTGCAAAATTATCATCCATTAATATCATGGCAGAGGCCTCTTTAGTCACATCGGTGCCGTTAATGCCCATAGCGACGCCGATATCGGCTTCTTTTACAGCTGGGGCATCATTGACACCGTCTCCGGTCATGGCAACTATATGACCTTTCTTTTTTAGTGTTTTGACGATTTTAAGTTTGTGACGGGGTGTAACTCGAGCAAACACAGCTATGTCGTCAATTTGTTTGAAAAATTCGCTTTCATTCATATTATCCATATCTTGTCCGGTTATTATCTTACTATCTTTTGTTAACATCCCAAGTTCTTGAGCCACTGCCCAAGCCGTAGATTTATGGTCTCCGGTTATCATCACCGGGCGAATTCCTGAAGAAAAGCATTTTTGAATGGCTAAAACGGCCTCTGGCCTAGGTGGATCTATAATCCCCATCATGCCTATAAATACTAGATCTCTTTCCAGATTCGAATCTTGCAACTCGGTTATTGAAAGCTTTCTATAGGCAAAACCCAATACTCTTAAAGCTTGTCGCCCCATATCTTCATTAGCGATTAGTATGTTTTTTTCGTCTTTTTTAGTAATAGAGCGTAGTTCTCCCCTATCCTCCAAATTTGTACATAGAGATAATATTATATCCGGTGCACCTTTTGTAAAAAGAAAGATTTCCCCTCTTTTTGATCTAACTACTACAGACATTCGCTTTCTATCCGAATCAAAAGGAATCTCCTTAATTCTTATATATTTTTCATCAATATCTTCTTTTTCCACTTTGGCTTTCAAGCCTGCCACCAAGATTGCAACCTCAGTAGGATCACCATACGGCATAAGTTTTTCACTGCTAATATAAGTGCCAAATATATTGCTGTTTTTTTCTCTGTTTATCCCGGCGTTATTACAGGATACACCTATTTCCAAAAGTCTTGTTACCTCTTTTGGCCAGCTCTTTAAGGGTTTACCTTCCTGGTTTAAGAATTTTCCTTCATTTGTGTATCCCGTGCCGGTAATCATAATTATTTCTCCACCGATACACATCTTTCTTACACTCATTCGGTTTTCCGTCAAAGTCCCAGTTTTGTCGCTGCAAATAACAGTAGCACAGCCCAAGGTTTCTACCGCAGGAAGCCTCCTTATTATTGCCTTTTTACGTATCATTCGCTGAACTCCTAAAGTCAAAACCACCGTAACAATAGCGGGCAATCCTTCGGGAATAGCTGCCACCGCCAGGCTTACCCCAAAAAGAAACATATCATATGTTTTTTCACCTCGAATGACTCCTAACAAAGCAACTACAGCACAGATAGCAAGGCAAAGGACTACTAGCTGCTTGCCCAAAAGTTCCAATCGTTTTTGAAGAGGGGTTTGTTCATCCTCTATATCTTCTATCATACCAGCAATTTTACCCATTTCCGTATCCATACCTATTTTTTCCACTATCATTTTGCCTCTGCCGGTTACAACTAGGGTCCCCATAAAAGTATAATTTTGTCTATGGATTTTGATTTGAGATTGTTTTTCAGTTTTTATCGTTTTCTCTACTGGCACAGATTCACCGGTTAAAAGAGATTCGTCAATTTTTAAGTTTTCCGCCATCAATAAATTACCATCGGCCGGCACCCGATCCCCACTCTCGAGAAGAGCTATATCACCGGGCACGATATCCCGTGCAGGTATTGTCAAAACTTTACCATCTCGCAAAACTTTTGCTGTAGGCGCCGCCAGCCGATGCAAAGCCTGAAGGGATCTTTCGGTTCTGTATTCCTGGATAAAGCCAAGCGCACCGTTTAATATCACTATAGCTGAAATTGCTATGGCATCTGCTACTTCTCCTAGATAAGCTGAAATAACAGCAGCCCCCAATAAAACAAGGATCATAAAATCCTTAAACTGGCTTACAAAAATTGCTATCACTGAAATCCCACTGGATTGTTCCAGCTGATTTTCCCCGAAAAGTTTCTTTTTCAGCGGTATTTCCCTATTGGACAACCCCATACCGGGATCTGTTTGGTATATGCCCATAAATATTCCCTCCACATAGGTGTTTACACTTAAAAACATATGTTGTAGGAAAAGGGAATATGTCTACAAAAAAAGCAGCAAAGCTGCTTATTCATATCTAAGTGCTTCTATAGGGTCTTGATATGCGGCCTTGCGCGCAGGATACAGGCCGAAGAATACTCCAACTCCCGCCGAAAAGGTAAATGCAATGGCTATCATCTGCCAGGATATAGCCGGAGGCATTTTTATAAAACTGGCTATTACCGTAGATGCACCAAAGCCTAAAAACATTCCTATTGTACCACCGAAAAAGGCAAGGACTAAAGACTCTATTAAAAACTGCAGCATTATATCGATTTCCCGGGCACCCAATGCCTTCCTGATACCTATTTCCCGGGTCCGCTCGGTAACCGACACCAACATGATGTTCATAATACCTATTCCACCGACCAATAAGGATATACCGGCAATGGCACTGATCACCAGAGCTACAATTCCGGTGACTCTATTTACGCTATCCATTTCCTTTTGAGAATTCCATGCCTGATATTTATCCTTATTTCGATGACGTCTATGCAAAATGCTTAGAGAATGATTAATAGCGTTATCCACTTCTATCTGTGATATTGCTTTACCTTCAATATTGTTTATCCAATTAGATCCGTTGATAGAGAAATGTGTTGAAATGGGTATATACATCATCTTGTTATCCTGCCCCATAGAAAAAACAGATTCCTCCCGTCCCAGTAAGCCTATTACTTTAAAAGGCCGATTTCCCACCATTATTTTTTTTCCAATAGCTGCAGAGGAATTGAAAAGCTCTTTTGACAATGATTCGCTTATGATTGCAACATATTTTTTTGCATTATCATCCTCCTGACTAAAAAACCTACCGGCGTCCAACTTTAGATTTGCTATTTTGACATAATCGGCAGTAGTCGCTACTATTTGAACTCCGATTTCTTTGCCTCTTGATTGGATATTGACCTTATCCCAGTTTATCGGTGCAATATCTTCTACGGCCGGTGAGATATCCTTTATAACCGCCACATCCTGAAGGGTAAAAACATCAGCTTCGGTTATGGGATTGTCAGGATTATAATTATAATAGATTCCAAACCTATTAGCACCAAAGGCATCCATCTCCTTATTGATGGCAGACCTACCTCCTAGGCCCAATGCTGAAACGGTTATTACTGATGATACACCTATAATAATACCCAGCATAGTAAGCAGGGAGCGCATTTTATTAGCAACAATACTTTCCCACGCAATTACAATACTCTCAAAGATATTCACTAGGCATCTCCTCCACCTTTCTGCCATCCAGGAAGGTTACCACCTTTTGGGCATATCGCGCTACTTCTTTTTCATGAGTTACTAAGATAATTGTAGTCCCGGCTCGGTGCAGATTAGCAAAAATCTCCATAATCTCGGCACCGGATTTACTGTCAAGATTGCCCGTAGGTTCATCAGCCAGGATAATCCCAGGAGAATTGACTAAAGCACGAGCAATAGCTACTCGCTGCTTTTGCCCTCCGGAAAGTTCATTGGGTTTGTGATGCCATCTGTCGCCCAAGCCTACTGATTCTAGTGCTTCCATAGCCTTTTTTCGTCTTTCGTTAAGTGATACACCGGCATAAATCATGGGTATTTCCACATTCCTAAGAGAATTTATCCGAGGAAGCAAATTGAAGTTCTGAAATATAAATCCAATCTTTTTATTTCGGACATAGGCCAATCGGCAGCTGTCAAGCTGAGATATGGGCTTGCCGTCTAAAAAATACTCTCCCGCCGAGGGTTTATCAAGGCATCCGATGATATTCATAAGGGTCGATTTGCCTGAACCAGATGGCCCCATAATGGCCACGAATTCTCCTTCACTCACATGAAGGTCTACATCTTTAAGAGCAGCCACTTCATTTTCACCATTTTTATAAAGCTTTGTGATATTTTTAACTAATATCATCAGACATCACCTTGAAAAGGGCTATCCTGGGTCGGATTTTGAAGAACTTCCTCACCCTCGTTAAGCCCTTGTATTATCTCAGTATACAGTTCGTTTTCTATCCCGGTTTTTACTTCTCTTTCAGATATATCTCCGTCTTTCACTACCATAACCCGCTTACCTTTTTCTCCTTCAATCACACATTCCAATGGCAGCAAAATTACGTTCTTTCTATCTTCCACCGTTATCTCTACAGCAGCGGAAAAACCGGGTTTTATATTATCATCGGAATCAATTACTTTTATTGTAGTCTTTACAACAGTTTCATTGCCCCTGCTGGTTTGCGTTGCCGAGGCCGAAGGGGCAATTTTTATAACTTCACCATTATATATCTTGTCACCAAAGCCATCACCGGTAATAATCGCTTTTTGGCCAATCTTTATCCTGGCTGCATCATATTCATTTACCCCGAAATCGATTTGCAAATCGGAGGGACTACCTATACTTAATAATAAAGTACCCGGCGATACCGTCATTCCTTGCTTTATATCTTGCTTTAATACTATACCGTCAAATTCTGCATAGATTACTGCTTTATCCAGCTTTTTTCTGATATTTGTCAGACTTTTTTCGGCTTCTTCCAATGCTGCTTGTTTTAATGCAATTTCATCCTTATCGGGGTTTTCTAATAGGTTGAGTTCCAATTCCATAATAGATAATTGACTTTTTTTAACATCCAATTCTCTTTTGATATTTATAAAGTCATTTTCGGAAATGGCTCCCGAATCAAAAAGCCCTTGATTTCTCCCGTAATCATCCAATGTAGATTCATAGGCAACTAAAGCATCCTGATATTTTATCCTGGCTTTTTCCAGCTCCTCAGGCCTTGGACCGTCTATAAGCCTTGAAAGTTCTATTTTTTGCTGCTTCATTTTGCTTTGAGCTTGTTCTAATTCCAGCCTTAATTCCTCATCACTAATTTTTAAAATTATGTCTCCTTTTTTTATTTCTTTACCTTCATCAACAACATACTCTACAATTCCTTGAATACCGGAAAAAACCTCTTGTTTTTGGGAGGTCTCCACTTTTCCGAGGGCACTTATCTTTGATGAAATATCACCCTTGATTCCTTTCACTGTATGTAATGCCATAGCTATCTTCGGTTGATGTTTTGCCCGGACAATAAAAAAAGCAACAACTATCAGCAATATAGCTGCAATAATTATAATTTTTTTCCGTTTTTTCACTCAAATCCCCCTTTTGCAAAAATAACCTCCATAGTGTGCATGACTTTGTTTTACACCAATCTCCCTCAACTAGCCCATGTGGCATGTTTTTCACATGGGCTTTGGTAATATGGTGACATTTTCCATTATATCACAGCTATTATTTATAGTAAACGCAGTGTTTTTTAAATAGTTACCTGCTCTTTTAAAATTGTTTTTATGCCTTTGCTCGGTTTGATTTTATACTATAACTTGCGATATACCAACCTATAATGATTCCTATGATGTAGCCGCCTATTGTCACTATCCTGGGTACATCGCCTGAGAAGAATATAATTCCTCCTATAAGCCAGGTAAATATTACTCCAATCAATAGGGAAGTACATCCGGTAACTCCTACCTTGAAAAAAGTTTCTATAGACTCAAATTCTAGAGTTTCACCGCTTCTCTCCAGTTTATTGCGGTCAAACAGTAGTTTTGCTGCTATAAGCATCACTATTGCTGATATAAGGTGAAATACTATGGGTATATTTTTATAATATCTAATAACCCCGGCATAGTATATGTTCCAAAAGTATTTAAAAACGTATCAATTACTGACGTATGATATCCCCATATTGACATGTTCATATCTATTAGTCCTGCAAACCCAATTGGAAATATGAAAAATATAATGGTCAGAACTAACTGGGATATGGAGGTTCCTGTAATACTTGCAAAAAGCAGGGAAAAACTTAGTATGATAAATAATCTAAAGACATCCGCTCCAAGCCAAGACATTACCATACCTGCAGAATAAAAATTCCTTAAGCCTTTTGAAAGGCCTAGAGCTGCTAGCATTATCACAGCATTTATTAAAAAGGGCAAAAAAACATTTACACAAGCTACTATCACCTTATTAAAGAAAATTTCCCACCTAGTAAAGGGCATAGTTGAAAGCACTTCAAAGGTCTTTTTTCGCTTTTCTTCTCCAAATAATAGTGCTGCAGCTGCCATAGGCATAAAAATAATTACAACAGGTTCCATTCCTGTTAATCTTTTAAACATACGCATAAGAGACTCTTTTATATAATCTTTGTGTACCTCTGCATCAAAATCGCGATACCACTCCGGATGTTCTTCCACTTCTTTTAAAGTTCTTTGATAGTTATTATAAGTATTTATCACACCTAAAGTCATTGTAAAAAACAATATACCTGCTACAACAAAGCACAGCCATTTTGTCATTTTCCAATCTTTTTTAAATAAAGTCTTATTAAAGGGCAATGTCTGTAAACCCATAACCTTCCCCTCCCATCTTGTATACAAATATTTCCTCCAAGGACATATCTATGGTCTCAAGTAAAATAGGATTATGTTTTTTGATTGCTTCCATTACAATTTCAAGATTATCTTTCACTACAATCTGATGTATTCTACCGATACTTTCTATCTTTAATATATGTTCATTTTTCTTTATATCATCAGGAAGTTCCCCTTTAAATGCTACCTGAATCTTTCTCACATTGCTTTTTAAATTTTCCACACTGTCTTCAAGTAGTATTTTCCCTTCGTGGATGATACCTATATGGTCACAAATTTGCTCTAATTCCCCCAGGTTATGACTGGAAATCAAAACTGTAGTTTCGTTTACACTTACTTCATCTACTATTAAATTCAAAACTTTTCTCTTAACAACAGGATCCAACCCAGACGTAGGTTCATCTAAAATAAGTACATTAGGCATAATAGATAAAGTCAAAAGTATAGCAAGTTGAGTTTTCATTCCTTTAGATAAGTATTTTATTTTTTTATTGCCATCTAATTTGAAAAGTTTTTTCAACTGAAAATATCTATCTTCATCCCAAAAAGGATATGCCTCCTTATAAAATTCCACTATTTCCTTTACTTTAAAAGAAGGATAAAGATATTGAAAATCTGACACATATC
>CAZFME010000032.1:0-19037 GCA_964520055.1 uncultured Clostridia bacterium | reverse complement strand
CCGCACGTCCGGTTCTGTGAGGGGCAAGGCGCCGCGAGGCGCCTGTCTACTCGACTAATTATTCTCTAATTATTCGCTCGACTAAAAATTCACTAACAAGATTATTCCTTACAAAATGTTAGAGGCATAATACCCTGCTGACCCCGCAGTTATGAAAAACTCCGGTTCCAGGTCAATTCCTCTGCCCATAGTGGATAATCGAAAATCAAAGTGTGAAAGGTTTTCCAAAACTGATACAGTTTCCTCAACATAGATGATCTTATGTTTTTTATCAAGCCCATTTTGCATGATTTGATTTTTAACATAGTCCAGTCTTTCTTCTTCCATTACCGGAACAACAACTTCAGACTTGGTTTTGGCAATTTCTTTAAGTACCGTGACACTGTGGTGACTGATACCACGGTGTCTTATTCTATTATCAGCAAAGCTTATTCTGGGGATAAAAATAGGCCTACCACCAAGGGTGTTTACCGCATCTACAATTGGACCCTGCTCAATGCCGGAAAACCCATATTTTGTTCCTGTTCCGGTTATACCCGGACCCATTGCTACCACAGCTATATCTGATTTTAATATCTCAAAAGCTGTTATCAAAGCCGAATAAATATTAATAGCCTCAAAATCGCCGCCGAAGGCTTGACCAAAAGTGACAGTACCCCTGATTAATCCTTTTTCTTTTAGGTAAGCCACACTCCGACTAAAGTTTATAGGCAGAGCTCCTCCATCAGTCATTATGTAAGATACACAAAGATCCGGCTGATTACGCTTTATATTGAAAACCGCCGGGGGCAGCATGCTGTGAAGCTCACCGATTATAACCGGCATACCTTGAAGACCTTGGAAATTATCAAATATCTGATGATAAGGACTTTGCTGTTCCTCGGCACTTAAAACAGCGAATTGAAGTGGAGTATATCGAAGTTTCATTATGTGCCCGTCTTTTTCAGTGGGAGGGAATGAAGTATAACCATCATTGACCGAAACTACAAAGTGGTATCCACCGCTTCCAAGTTTTAAATCCTGAGCGGTTGTATTTAAAAGGACTTGGTCACCGACTTTAACAGTTCCTGTTAATCGGTCATAGTTCACAGCTTTATATTCCTGATTATCAATTATTACAGTTATTTCGGTACAATGTTCTCTTCTCTGTATTATATCTTTTACCTTGCCCTTTGTGTAATGAATCATAAAAATACTCACCTATCTTTTTATTTTTCATTAAGTACACATCCCTTACATTATACCCCAGTCTTTAGACTCCTACGAGATTAAGACCATAACCCTTGAAGGATTTTGCTTCCTTGAAAAAATACGAACAATGTTTATGTGTGTTTGGCAAAAACATAAGACAATAAATATGAGTCTTTTTGCAGATCAAAAATAAGAAATAATATAGGAATAACACCGTAATGATGTCAATGGTAAAATGATTAAAAACTTAATCCGATCAAATCCGAGCTTCTTTTTACTATATGACAATAGGGATGGTTTTTCAAGGTACTCAGTTAAAACATTTTATAATAACGTGACAGCAAATAAAAAAATGGAAAAGCTGAAGATATTGGGTAATAATGTAATTTGGACAGTAGTATTGTAAAAAATACCCTTTGTGTTATTATAAAGTTAGCAATACAAAATATTACAAAAAGTTTCCGAAACAAATATGTTGTCGAAATGAGAGATTTCACAGTACTAATAAAATCAATACATATGGTCGCTTCCAAAAAGTTCTGCTCAGGGAGGGGAGAATATGAAGCAAATAATAAGCAGCAGAACTGAGCCGCATTATTATTCGAATAGGCTTAAATGCAAATTGGATAAGCTACGCTTTGCACCTGCCGCCATTGTCGAGGCGCCGTCCGGCTATGGCAAGACGACGGCAATACGAGACCATTTAGAAGCCGGGCCTCACCAAGTTACGCCTGTTTATTGGTTCACCGCAGCGGATGAAGCCCCCACTGCAGGTTTTAGTCGTTTATGCCGAGAGATTGAGAAAATTGACAGAAATGCAGGTCTACGCCTCCTTAAAATTGGACTGCCAAACGCTGCCACCATCGGGGAAGCAATAGACGCCATAAGGTCTATCCGATGCATGCACGAAGCCTATCTTATCATCGATAATTTTCAGCTTTTACAGGATGTATTGCCTCCTGCCTTTTTTACCGCTCTATTGGAGCATGGTGGTGAGGGCCTACATATTATTATCGTCACACAAATGCTCAAACGAAGTATGCTTGCCGTTATTGTCAGCCATGGATTTTTACATATTACCGCTGCCGACTTACGGTTGAATGCTGAAGATATACGTTGTTATTATGCCCTTGCCGGTGTTAATATTACTCTTGAGGAAGCGCAAGGTGTTGCGCACTATACTGAAGGTTGGATTATCGCAGTCTATTTGCAGCTCTGCGCTTTCCGGGAAACAGGGACTTTCTCCGATACGCATGGAGTCCTGGCACTTATGGAGCATTTGGTATGGGATGTGCTGACCGAAGAGCAGAAAACGTTTCTTTTGTATCTGTCACCCTTTGAGATGGTCACCGTACAGCAGGCCTGTGCTCTTATCGGTTGCAGCACATTGCCGGAATATGCCCTGGACGCCCTTGCAAGTCCGTTTATTCGTTATGATTCGACTGAGCGGATATATGAGCTGCACAGTATTCTGTCAGAGTTACTTATACAAAAACGCCAGGAGCGCGGAGCCATATTTGAAAATGAATGCCTGCTGCGGGCGGGAGATTTTTGCAAAGAGGAGGGTAAAATTGCAGAGGCATTGGGCTTTTATATGCAAATCAGAGACTATGAGCGGATGCTTTCGCTTGACCTTTCCCATATGACTCTTGAGACAATAAACGGCGCTCCTTTTGTTAAATTGGCTCTTGATATCGCGAGAAATTGCCCGCCGGATGTGAAAAAGGCACAAACTCTGAACATGCTCAGAATTGCCTGGGCGCTCCTTACTTTTGGGATGGACAATGAGTTTGATGCACTTATGGATGAGTTGCATGCAATGCTTGATAACGGTGGTCAAGTATTGCCCTGCGGTTCTAATCCGGATCCCGGTTCGCAACTCTTCGGCGAGTGGATGCTGCTTTCCTCGTTCAGGAGTTTTCCTCGCCTGAAGGAGATGACATCCATTGTGAGGCGAGCTGCGGCGCTCCTAGGAGACCGGTGTTCGCAGGTAATCCTTCCTACCTCACTTTGGTGTTTCGGCAACTATTCTCCGTTGACTGAGTTTTACACTTTGCCTGGTGAGGCCGATCGCGAGGCTGAGGCACTGGAAGAGTATATCGCCATCTATTCGCGGCTTACGAATGGTCACGGGACCGGTGCTGACGCGCTTTTCCGCGCCGAACTGGCCTATCAACGGGGAGATTTACCTGATGCGGAAATACTTGCCTATAAAGCGGCGTTCCTTGCTGAAAGCAAGCAGCAGAGTGTAGTCCAGCTGGGTGCTGCCATTTTGCTGGCCCACATTGCGTTGCACAAGGCGGATACAGCCGGTTGGGAACGTGCTCACGCCTCAATGGAAAGGGCTGCTTCTTTTGACGGACAGGACACCACAGTCATCCGGGCGCTTTTGGATATTGTCCGGGGTGTCATTCTAAACGAATTTCAGGACCTGACCGGTATCGCTGATTGGCTGCAAAAGGCAGATTTTGCAGAACGATGCTTGCCACCCGCTATGGCCGTCAGTGCGTGGTTCGTGCACCTGAGCTTTCTTATGCATCAAGGCGAGTTTGCAAAGGTGATAGGAACGGTACAGGCCATACGACCACCGGGGGGATTTGAGGCTCCATACCGTGATATTTTTGCATGTTTTCTTTTGGGCATAAGCCATACGGCTTTAGGCAACCATGTTCAGGCTGCTGAGTTTGTGGAACATGCTGCTCGAAGAGCTCTTCCCGACGGATTGGTATCTCCTTTTGCCGCTTACTCCGGGTTACTTCGAAAATTGATTGATGAGGTCATTGAACGAGACCATCCCAGGCTTTTGCTCAAATTTAGATCTGTCCAGAAACGATTCTCAGAAGGCTGGTTTACACTGCGTGACGTATTTTTCCGAGGCGAGTTGCCGCCTGACCTTACCGAACGGGAGTATGAGGTGGCGAAATTGGCAGCTGAGGGGCTGCGCAACAGCGAGATCGCGGAAAAATTGGTGGTAACGGAAAGCACGGTGCGCACACATCTACGATCGATATTTCAAAAGCTTCAAATCGACCGCCGCACCAGGCTGGCTGAAAAACTAAAATAAAAACTTTATGGAAAGATCGTCTATTCAGACGATGTGCAATACAAAATCCCATCCTATAATATAACTATAGGATGGGATTTTTCTATTTGGATGAAAGGGGGCATGTGCATGAACTATATAAAAGCAGTGTTGCCTATGAAGGACTACCGGCTGTTTATGGAAATGGAAAGCGGCAGCATTGTTATAGCAGACCTTTCCGGCAAGCTTTGCACCATGAAATACGCTGAGCTTGCTGATGAAGCATTCTTCAAAACCGCCACCACCGACGGCGACTATGTCGTCTGGGGCGGCGGGCGATTGCGCCTGACAGTCAACGAACTGATGGAGGTGGTTTTATTGGGATGATTGAAGAGAGGTATTACAAATTAGGGGTAATAGCAGATGGCAGCAGACCAATTAAAATCAATCGGCTGCTTTATATTGATAAATGCGGCATATTTAGGGGGACGGATATATGAGGGAAAAAGGTGTAAAGTTAAGATTAGTTTTATTGATTATGCTAATAACCATAGTTATTGGACAAGTAGTGCCGACAATGGCTTTTGCAGAGGGTAATACGGTCTACACCAGCGCTGTGACCTATGAGCCAAAGAGGCAAAAATATGCTATTGCGCCACAAGCACTTTATAAGGATGCAAACTTTTACAATCAGTACGTTAAAACAGAAGCGAAATGGGCGTTCAATTCTATTACATATTTTACAGACGGCGCTCTAAACTATAATACAGAAAAACTTAATTATAACCAAACTTTTTCTAAGGATTTTTCTTTGTGGGATCCAGTCATGGGCAATCTTTGTGGAAAGGGACAGATTTGGTATAATTTGCGATCTAATCTAGCAAATGCCGAATCTTCTATCTTAGGTTCTAAAATAGGAATACAAGAAGCACAAACACCTCATTATAGTTATTATTCTTTAGAAGATACCAGCTCTTTTAATACGTTTGGAGATATGGATTATTGGAACCATAAGGCTACTTCTCTGAAAATAGCATTTGTTAAAACTGGAGAAAGAAAAAATACAAGGGTAAAAAATGTATCTTTGGTATTCGCAGATGCTGACAATCCTAAAATAAGTTCAATTTATGCGACCGCCACAAATGGTATAGACGGTAAAAAAAAGTATTCCTTTGGCAAGAATGATGAGTATGTGTATATTCATGTAAAATTTGACGAATACATACGCTTTTCAGATAACAACGCCAATCACGCTGATGTGTACCTAAAGCTTAAGGTTGCTCAAAACGGGGGAAATCAAGTTACGGGTGCTGACGAGAGGGCAAGTCTTATCAGTTTAAAGGATGACACTCTTTCCTTTAGGTATAAAATTCCTGAATCAATAAGAGATGTTAAAACAGATCACTTCATTTATGGATTTGAAGGAATGTATGACGCAAACAACAAGAATGTACTAAACGCAGGTGATAGTGCATATCCCTTGCGTGTTCTTACCGCTACGGGTGAGCTTGGAGGACATTATGCTCCGGGATTAATTCCATACACCTCAAAATCCCTGATTACAGATTTAGCCGGCAATCCTTCGGGTTCTACAAGTGTACCAAACCCTAACGCAGCCATTCATATTGATATAGCATCACCTGCTGTAAAAAAGGTAGAATTTACAGCAGTAGGTGATAAATCACAGTATATCGGTGCAGGAGGGAGTATTACACCAAAGGTCACATTTACAGAACCGCTGTATTATGACGTTGGGCAACATTTGAATAAATTTACTAATCCATTTGCACCCAATATATGCGCAACGCTCAATATAAAGGATGGACAGTGGAATAAAAAAGTGATGGGTAAGTATTTTGAAGATGAAGGTAGAGCGGATACACTCATATTTGACAGTATAATTATAAATGATGATATGACATTGGAAGACGGTGCGGATCGTATCGAGATCATGAATCTTTATTATAACCAGAGCAGGAAAGCATATGACGGCAGGGGCAATCCCCTTGATATAGTTTCTATTCCTGTGCCGGAAAATCAATTTTTCATTGATACGGGGAATCCTGAAGTTTCATCAGATATGGAACAAAGCGAAGGTAAATATATACCTAAGCCGTACGATTCAAATGGAGGCAGTAACCCTGACAGCTTTTATTTTTCCTTTAGCATGTCTGATGCATTAAGTGGCTTATTACCAAAAGGTGAAGAAACCTTGAACGGCAGTTTTAAATGGTCATTGAAGGGTGGAGGAACGGATACTACAAAGAGCTTAAGCTTTGAGTATGCAGTCACCGATAGTACAGGCACACCTGCGGCATATAAGAAAGGGAGCTTCGGATTAGATCATACCTTCCCGCAGGGATCTAAACTGTATCTGCATATAAGATTCACAGGTCTGGAAGAAGCGGATTTAAGCGAAACAACTTTGTCAATCACAGCCAATGATCTGGTCGGAAATTCTGCAACAGGCAACTTTAAGCTGGATGGAAGTGGGTTTGCGGACATACTTGACAGGACACCTCCGCAAATAAGTGCAGACAGGCTTTATTCGTTTAAAGATGGCAAATGGAAATTTGGTGCCGAGTTTACTTTGTACGACTATAACAAGATTGACACAAACAATGTGGAGTATCAGTGGGTTTCAAAGAACAACGCACCTGATAACGATAAATGGTTAACATGCGAGGATCTTGTCTACACGGATGTAAAAACGGTTATTGCTAATGTATTTTATGAGTTAGAGGATAATGAGTTAAACGAATCCGATTTATATATACGAGCAACTGATTGCAGTAGCAACCAAAACACACAGGAGAGTGGGCCCTATGGTTTTACAAAAGATCTGGCAGCACCAGTATTTACATCTGAGGTATCTGGCAACCTAACAAAGAAAGCCATACTGAAACTAACTGCTCCTGAGCAAACCGTAAGTGAAGAAGTGTATGGTGAATCTGAGTTACCTGCAGTAGTACTTATAATGCTTGAAGAAGCAGAGGGCTATTCTGTAAAGACTGTGTCTGCAGACAGTGACATTTGGATTGAAAATGTGTTTGACAGCGAAGAGGATAGTTGGACAAGAAGAGCAGGTTTGCTCAAAAAGCTTCTAGAAGGCACATATTATGGTGAAGCAAATGTGAAAATTGTTATGGGATATGGTATTTCCTTTAAAGACGGTAAGGTTAAAAAACTTGGTGATGAAAAATTATCCGAGCAAGAACACATCCTATATACTGCGCCAAGTCAAGATAAAATACATAATATTGTAATGACATCATCAGTAAGGAATTTACGCGATGGTTGGAGCAGTCCTGACGATGGCGCGAAATATTATACCGATTTGGCGGGCTGTACCTTCAATATATCTGTGAGCAATGCTCTGATGAAAGATTGGGGAGCAAGGGATATGGACTTTTCAAACTCATACTTTGCTCTGTGTAAGGATAATGGTAATGGTGAAGAGATTTATCAAACTCCTATTGGCATGTCAGCGCAGATTTCAATTCCTGCAGGCCTTAACCTCGAAAAGGGAGAATATTATGCTAAAGCAGTTGTTAAGGCAAAAACCTCAGGACAGGTTGATGAAGCAAGAAGTAGAAATATAGAAGTTGATGTTACAAAGCCAAGTGATTTTGGACTCGCAAAAACCGAATCGGAAATAATATTCAAAGATTCAATAACTTGCCCTCCTCCAATAGATAAAAAAACGGCTTATTACGGTTATTATGCAGTTGATAATCTAGACAATCCGGATAAATCTTACGGAAGTGCTCCTCAGCTGTTTTTGGGAAGTGCAACAGATGAAATAATTCAAGAGGTAAAGCATAGGCTGTACTTTACGACATTATCAACAAATGAAGAAATGTATATTAAACTGTGGAATGCATCTCAAGGAGTAGATACCAAGGATAGTAAAAGAGTTGCTAAATGGCTACCAGTGGGAAATAAAAGCAGCAATGCTTTTAATGTAATCATTGTGGACAGTGCGGAAGATGTAATTAGTAATTATGATGGGTATAACATACCTCTTATCAATAACGAGGAAAATATTGTGTACTATCAAGTTTGTCACGCAAATGGAGAGAGCTCCGGCGAAAGGGTAATGCTTATCAATGTAAGTGATGAAAAGGCAGAACTTGAGGTTGAACTTACATCTGAAGATAAACCTTCACAGACAGTAACAGCAACTGTAACGAAGCTGGAAAGTATTTCCACACCCGAACTTGAGGTTATGTATTGGAATGGTACGGATACTCTTAAAGTGATAGGGGATATTGATATATTGCAAAGGGATAATAATTGGTTCTATACCCAAAACGTTTATGGAAACTATACTTTTTTAAATAAGGAAGCAGCTCAACTGGACAATGAAGGACCGTCAATTTCGACTTCACAGGATCAAAGTGAAGGAGATGGATATGCGATAAGTGTCTTTATCTATGATGAGAATCCATTTGAACTTTTTTTTAAGTTTGATGACGATTATATGTCACAGTTGGGACTTGACGGGTATTTTGTATTAGATATTCCCCAGGAGGATGGAGTATGGGTTGAAAAGAATATAAGTAAGAACGGTATATATAAAATAGAAAGAAGAGATACTGGCAGCGAAATTGAGCTAATTATCTATGGCGTATATTTATACGATGATCAGAAACCAGTAGGTAATATTAACTTGGGATATTCACTTTATGCAAGAGATGCTGCTGGCAATGAAAGCATTGAAACCCCAGGTACAATAACAGCCAAAAATGTCCAGCCTAGTGTTACGTTAAAGTTTGAACCTATACAAGAGGATATCAGATATATTTATATCGATAAAACATATCCTCAAAACAATAGAGATGAATATAAAAAGTACAATCTGCATAGCGTGACAGCTGATTTTAATTTACCTGTTACAAATGTTACGCCTTTCCAGCATCACAATGCCACAACAGGATTCGCCTTTGAAAAACCATTTTTAAGTATATTTAAGGATGGAACCTACACAGTAACATATGATGATATATTTGGTAATAGCTATTCTGTGCAAAAAGAGGTCGTTGGTATTGTAAATGATATGGATATAACGTTAGGTGGTGTTGATCTTAATACAGGAAAATACCTCTTCTCAATAGAGTCTAAGGGTTTGCCCTTTACCGTATTCGCAGATTGCTATGCGGGTTCGCTTTTTAATAGCGGCGGTTACTTGAGATCACTAACAGCAAGAAATGATTTGATAGAGTTTGATAAGGACGAAAATGTTATCGTCATGATGATGGAAGAAAGACCAATTAATTCTAATACGTGGTGGGTTAATACTGATGCACCTGTTATTGTAATTGACGGCAGTACAAGACAGGCTCCTGAGGTTACGGTCCATTGGCACTACAACGAATTTGATTCGGATACTGTTCCCGAAGGTGAAACACAGACTGACAACAATGTTGATGTATGGATTACAGCGGATTCTCCTATAACCGGCATTAACGGAAAACTTACATCACATACTTTTTTATACGGTGAGGCTACAAGCTATTTTTTCGAATATCAAGATGGAAATGGGAATATAGGTGTAAAGCAGGTGAATCTACCTATCCAAATTATTGAGAAAAAAGAAAGAGAAGATAACAGTGATAACTACATTCATGATGATTCCACCGGATTTAGCGAAGAAGACCTTATCATAGAGGATACAACACCGCCTGGCTTCTACATTGATGTCTACGGTAAGTTCGGAGGCATCACCCAATTCATGGACATTTGGGAAGCCGATTCCGGCTCCGGGATAGAGGAAATAGTGCCTGGTGCAACATCATGGGCAAGTGGCTACATCTTTAAGTTCAATATTTCAGACGAGAGCAAAACGAAAATGGCTTTGTTGGATGGATATAATGCTTCCACTGACGGAATTACTTACGAAAATGCGGTAAGTCAAGCGATCCAAGGGGTTATATCAAGCGGCAGCAATATTGGGATTAACAAAGCCGCAGCATTTACTGTTGTGATAATTGACGAAAAAAACAATTTTGTAACGGTTTCTTTTCCGGCGAATATATGGGATAAAATAGATTCCATCCCTCCTGAAATAGATACAATCGCATATGAGGCAGCAGGCTTTACTTCTGTTAATGCACTATTTACCCTAAAGGATGATAAATCATTACCGGAGGAAATAACACTTATAAGTCCCGTAGGCCTTAGTAAGGACTCCAAAGGCAGGTATGTATTAACCTTTTATGAAAACAAGAGCGTTGAGATTACCATGCGTGATTTAGCAGGAAATATCGGCACAGGAACCATTGCGGTTGACAGTATAGACGATGAGACTCCTATTGCTACGGTGGCTTGGTGGTCACCATACCTTATAGACGGCGATTATTATGATGTTACACAACCAGCAATAAAAACCAATAAAACAATGACTGCAAAGGTGGTATTTAGTAAAACTATTGAACATGCTTTTCTCAGAGTGTATTACGCACCTTCAGATGAGAATGATGTTCAGATTCCGGATGAAGAGAATTATGTAACATGGTCGTATGATACGGATAATGCTATCATAAACTTCCTGCAAAATGCTACTGTAGATCTATATTTTGCAAGCCTTAATGGTGCTGGAGACCGTATCAAGCTTACTATTGATGACATTATTGATAAAGAGCCTCCAACACTTACCATGGAAAAAACAGATAATGCAACCGATACTACTGCGACTGTTGTATTCAAAGACTTAAGTGAGCCTGTATATGTTTCCGGGCAGGGTGAAACCGGCAGTAAATTATATGATACAGGCGATATAATTACGAAAACCTTTACACAGCGAGGAAGATATACCTTCAGGTTTACCGATGAAGCCGGAAATATAACAACCAAGGAAGTTACAATTGCCAATATTGATGAATATGCGCCTTTAATACTTCTTTCGGGTTTGCCGCCTGTAGGGACGTATCGAAAGGATGCTTTAATCTTTAAAGCCACCATGAGCGAAGCAGGTACACTTACCTATCAGGGAGTAAGCAAAAACGTAGAAGCTCCCGAAGATACAAACAAAAATGGCGAATTTGATGATGACGAATGTGATTGGGTTACATTTGAAGCAACACAAAACGGCAGTTATAAAATTATCGCAACAGATATGGCAGGACGAAAAACAACAGCTTTTGTTACATTAAACTGTTTTGATAAGACAGCGCCGAAAATAACTTTCAGCCCAATTACATTGACAGTGTTAAGCAGTACTGATTTTGAGAGCTTTGAAACGATGTTAATGGAAGGAGTGTCAGTAGAGGATGACATATCCGCTGAAGAGGATATAGTCATAAGCTGCCAATCTATCACTCCTTCACAGCTTGCGAAATCAGGTTTATATTCGGTAGTTTATACAGCAACCGATTCGGTAGGTAATGAAGGAAAAGCAACACGCTATGTGAAGGTTTTCTCTGCAAGCGAACTTAACATAACCGTGAACGGCACACGAACAGAACCAAATGGCGTCACACTCATTGATGGACAAAGGGTTAACCTAAGCGTTTCCAATCTACCCCTCGGTGAAGGTGAGCCATATAAGGTTTATTTGCGCAAAGGAAGATGGACAGCAGGGGAAATGAAAAGTATTTCTAAATTGGACAATCCCCAAAGCATTATGCTTCCTAATAAAGAGTGTTATTACACACTTTATATAGTAACTCAAAACAGAGGAACCTATTTAACATACCTATATGCACAATGATGAAGGGGGGAACTGATAGTGAATAGAACAACGATAAAGATAGTTTCAATTCTGACAGTTTTTGTATTTACATTTTCTGTTTTACCCATAACACAAATTTCTGCATATGCTGCCGAACCTGATATTTATACCTTAAAAAATATCTATATATCGGCAACCGTTTCCGGTAAAAATGGCGGTTTTGCTATTGCTACCGGTGAGGGGAACAGGCTTATAAAATCAGATAACAATAAAAAGCTTCTCTATCATAGTGATGAATATGACACCTCATTTGCATCCTTTGAAGTGACTTATCCCAATGGAGACGTAAAGGAATATGTATTTGGCGGTGATTATTCATTCTTAAGCCTGGGGGGAAACAACCTTAGAACTACACAGGATGCAACGGGAATTACATCAATATGGACAGTTGATAAACTTACTTTTACACAGCGAATCGAGCTTGCCAATATAGGCTCGGCAGAGCATGGCATGGTATCTTTAAGCTATAGGGTGACAAGTGCCAGAAGTGATACGGTAAAGATTAAACAAAGACTGCTTTTGGATACGGCTTTGGGCGAACAGGACTTTGCCTATTATGAGGTTGTGGATATTAACAATAGTTATCGGCATATCAAAACAGAACAGGTCATTGAGTCAAAGGAATATATTCCACTAAACTTTTTTGCATATGATGATCCGGGTGCTCCAAGTATAACAGCATATACGGTAAACAGTGCAAATGCACTTCCTTATCAAGTTGCCTTTGCACATTGGAACAATCTTGCAGCTACTGCATTTGATTTTGTCCCCGATACTTCGATGACATTTACAAATAAGGATAATTTATTATATCAAACGGCCGACAGTGCTTATGCCCTTTACTATGACATAGGGTCTGTTTCTGCGGCAGGGGCCGGCAAGCAGGTTGTGACAAACTATGGCGTGTATTCCAATTTTACAGTTTCCCATTCTGACAATATTGCTGTAAACACCACTGCTCCTTTGTCGCTTTCCTTGAGCCCGGACCGCAAAGAATACGTAAAAGCGGATGCTTCGCTGCCCGGCAAGGCTAACTTTGGTGTGCAGGCACAATTCGAAAACTACTACAGTGGCTCTGCAAAGGAATATGCTAAGGCTACAGTTGCATTTTATACTTCAAACGGAATAACCCCCCTTGACGGAGCCGGCAATGAGTTGATTACTGCACCATCCTATCAAGCTCCTTATACTGTTGACTTTATGAATTTTGCAGTAGGCCAGACGAAAACATCAACCTTCTATTTCAGGGCGGATGTAGGAAATAGCGCCTCTTACCGCAAGGTTGAAATGCATGTGTTTGACACAAGTAAAGATACTGTGGGTACAGAGAGCAATCTGGTTCAAGAAAATCTTATTGGTTCGACAACGTTCTATATTTTGTGCCCGGGTGGTGACGGCAATCTGCCCAAAATAACATTTACGGGCAAAGAGCCGGAGATTCTCTATAATGAGGGAACAAGGCATTTGCTGATAACCGGCAATAATATCGGCATGTTAAACGGTGATAAGTCTCAGTATTCTTTGTATGCCTACAACAAAGCCAATTCGGATATTAGATACCAAATAGACACTCAAAACATCCTGTTCCCCGATGAGAATGTGATGGATGTTATCTTTACCGATACAATGGCTCCGGGAGTTTACGATTTGAAATTTGAATTGACCCCTGCATTTGCGGAAACTCTTGCCTGTAACCGAGTATTAACCGCACCGGCCTTGACTGTGACTATGAGCAATGATCTGCAATACCAAAACAACTATTATGGTATTGTAGCAGTCGTACAAGAGGGTAAACAAAGCAATGCGAAATACTTGATCAAGAGCTATAAAAACGAGCAAGAATTCAACCAGGATAAATCCAAATATACAGAGGTGCTGCTTGCCTTTCGGGGTGAATTTGTAAAGACTGAAGAACAAAATGAAATAGATGAGAAATATGTCGCTACGTCTATTAAATCAACAGACAGCAGCGGCAATAGTATAGTCAGTAATCTGATATCAATAAATAACTGTATTGATTTTGAAGGCGGTACCCTTGCTGTCTATTATAAATCGGAAAACAGAGAGGCAAAATCAGTTTATGTTGATTTTGACGGAAGCCTTTATACTTCAGTTGAGAGAACAAGCATATGGAAGGGAAAAGCAGCCCTTACAGAAATCAAAAACGGGGAAGAATATAGTTTGGTTCCATATAATGACAGCGGTGAAAAAATGTCAGGGTTTAATGACAATGCCATTACACTCATTTGGCCAAACGCTTTGGGGCTTGGTCAAACATTGGCAGGTATGATTTTCAAGATGACTTACGGTACCCTTGGCATCATGTATGATACAGACGAAGAAAACATAACGAAGGTCACTAAGTCAACGCCCGTTATAGGGCATGTGCTTTCCTTTTCGGCAGCCCTTGATTTGGGTTTTTTAATCCCCGAATCAAAGCTTGCTAAGGATCCTCTAGGCAGGGACATAAAAGTCGGCACCGAACTCTATTGGATTTCGGAAGACCCAAGCGGTGAATTAAGAGCCTTGTGGGATAAATACATGGATGAAACAAAGAAATCTCACACTCAAGACGGCAAGGAGCATACAGAAGGCCAAGCCAGCGTCGTAGTTGACAACATACTCTTTGGTTGCGGCAAGGGCTTCATGGGAGTCAAATTTGAGGTGGAACTTGCGCTCCCTGCGTATATTGACGCCATGCCTTCCATACAAGGCAAATTGTCGGTTAACACCATAGGTAACTGGGCATTTGGGGTAAAGGGAAAATGCCAGTTTACAACCATCACATTTGAGGTTGACCTGGGCATTAAGAGCTACAATAATATTCCAATACCTGATAAGTTTTATTTATATATTGAAGGCTTTGAGCCCGGCATAAATGTTGACGGATTTGGGGTCCTATGGATAACCGGCGGGGGTGGCGGCTTTGATGAATTATATGATACAATTTTTGCAGCTAATGGCGTTCCGCCCCTTAAGCTACTTATTTCGGTTGCATTCGATATATTTAAGGTATTATCCTCTCGTGCAGATTTATATTTGAGTCTTCGTGGAATCGGATTAAATGTGGATGGTGTGAAAATAAAGAAGACAAACATTGAAGTGTTTAAAAAATTTCAGTTACAATTTGACTGGTATCCGGATTATTATTTTATTGCAGCCGTTGGTGCAAGCTATTACGATATCATAGTTGGACAAGGGTATATTGTAGTTATAGATAATGAAGACTATGAGGACTGCTTTTTTGAGGCCTTTATAAGGGGCACTCTTAAAATACCGAGCGCTATTCCTGTCGTTGGCGGGATCAAGCTGGCACAGGTTGATTTTGGGCTGAACAGCGAAAAAATCTGGGGTGCCGCAACTACATTGGGGGATATTGGTGTGACAGTCGTCTACTATTGGGGCGAAAATGTAGATGTATCACTGAAAAAAGGTGAAAATGCACAGCCTACCTTCCCTGAACTTTTAGAGTGCAGCAGTATTCCCGTCTACTATGATGCCGAAACGGACAGGACGCTATACATGAGTATCGGCAGCAATATTGTGTTAGCGGCTAAAGCGGAGATTGCCGAGGATGTTGAATCTACGCCCAAGCTTTTGGCAGATGATCCATCAGTATACTCAAATGCTACCAAAGAGAGACATATTGTTAATGCCGGTAGCTATAGCGGAAAGAAATTTGCATATACAGTAAGCTATGACGCTGATAGTATTGAAGCTGCAAAGATAATTGCACAGGGCTTTACAATAGAAGATAATGCAAAGAACAAGTTTAATTTGGAATTCTATTCTCAATCCGCAAATAATTTATCTACTGCTAATGCTAATATAACTTATGATGAAAGAACAAAAAGGGCAACACTGGGGGTAGTATTGACTAAAAGTGAGGATTTCGATAAAGATTGGGAAATCACAACTGGTATAGCTGCCGATGTAATCTTATTTGAAGTAGGTTCTATACCTAAGCTCACATCTTTAAACTGCACCCAAAGCAATCAAAGCATTACTGTAAATTGGGATGGTACAGAGCTTGATAAGCTGGATTCTTTAAGTTTCTTCTTGACAAAGGATCCTAACGGGGAGGAACCGGGTAGTTTAATTTCGGCTTTGAAGACAAGTATGGATATTGAAAACAAAAGTATGAGCTTTGCAATTCCTGCAGATATAGCCAGTGGAAATTATTATTTACGAGCGGTCTATTCTCAGGAGAATGTGGTAAATGGAGTTATGGTTACAGCTACTCCAATATCATACACAAATTCCAACCAGCCTGCCGATCCAAGAGGAGTATTGATTACAAATTGCGGAGACTTATCTTATAATGTTGAATTGGAAAGCAATGTAATTGCAGATGGTTATTTGGTGAACGTCTATGAACTGATTGGAGGTAAACTTGAAGCAACCGACATTGTAAATATGGCATTTGATAAGGAGGATGGGAAATTACCCCCAATCTCTGTTGGCGGAAGTTACTCAGGCCTTGATAAGGATGGGAACTCGTCCAAAACTTACGGTTTAACTGCAGGCAGAACCTATCAGGTGGGCGTGACAGCATATAATTATATAGATAAAGACAAAGACGGAAACATCGATTGCGTAGTATACGGTAATGAAGTATTTTCAAACTCACAAATACTTAGGGATGTAACCACTCCAAATATAAATATTACTCCACAAACACCTTATAAAACTATTAAAAGCAAGCAGTGGGGATTAGACCAAAATGGGAATGCTGCAGAAATTGATGTTTATACCGATACCTTTATTGTTTCAGACATTGGATTCTTAATATCCGCCGACTGTGAAATCAGTGGGAATTGGTATATTGATAACTTTGACTATACCGGGGATTATAAAGATACAAATAGCTTTGCAATTACGCTTCCAAAGCTTAGCGATGGTACACATACAATAAACATAAGCGGCAAGGATGACGATGGTGATGGCTTTAGAGTGTCAAAAGTCTTTGTGGTGGATACGCTGCCGCCAAAACTTTTGCTGACATCCCCAATCAACGGAAGCTTTTTCAGAGAAGACGGTACACTTAATATCAGCGGTATAACCGACAAGGGTGCGGTTTTCACTGTTGCAGTGGATGGTGAAGTTCAAGTTGACGGCTGTGCGCTTAATGATCTTTCAGGCAGCATTGATTCAGACGGTGTTTTTAATTTCCGCATAAATGTTGACAAGAGCGTTTCCTCTCATCTGGTCACAATAACTGTTTCAGATGAAGCGGGGAACAAGTATACCAAAGAGGCAAGAGTTCAAAATATCGGACTTTCAAATATGGATAGAGTCAGTATTTATTCAAACGGTGTGCAATATACTAATCGAAACCTGATGCTGAATTCCTCAGGCAGTACTACTGCGGCACTCAGTCTTGTAGCGGAAACTGAGAACAGTAGTTTTGTTATCAGCGATAATGATCTTGTTGTATGGGATGCGAAGGCAGTGAGTGGAAATGCAAAAATTGACGATGCGGGTGTTCTCACTGTTGCGGCAAACAGTTTAGGCTATGTTACCGGAGAACTAAGGGTTGCGGAAAATGCCTCAATGACGGCTGCGGCAACCTTTGGTGCAGAAGTTTTCGACAAGCCAAAGCCAGTTTCAAAGAAGCATACTAAAGCCTTGATACCGGCGACAGTTAAGGCAAAGGCAGGAGAAAAGGCAGTTATAGCCATGACTGACGGAATGGATAAAAACAGTGTAGTCGTTTGTACAATGGTTGATGGTGTGGAATATAGGGTTGCAATGAGCGCAGCGAGTGATGGCAATATGTATTTTATCGCACCCATAGACGGGGAATATTACTTAAAGGAATATAAAGCAACATTTAACGATATTTCGGCACATTGGGCAAAAGAATATATTAAATTTGTTTATGCCAGAGGCTTGTTTAAAGGGGTTAGTGATGAACTGTTTAACCCTGACGGTAAGATGACCAGGGCTATGTTTGTTACGGTTTTGGGAAGATTGCACGGTATAGACGAAAATATCTACCATGGAAGCAGTTATAAAGATGTTACAGCCGGCGAGTGGTATGCACCCTTTGTGGAATGGGCTTCGCAAAATGGTATTGTTACAGGCTACGGGGGCGGTTATTTCGGCACAAATGATAATATTACTCGTGAGCAAATGTGTGTAATTTTGGAGCGCTTTATTAAAATTACAGGGATTACATTGCCTGAAGAAAATAAAGATAATATATTTGAAGATGGTGAAAAAATAAGCCACTGGGCACAGAGTTCAGTACAATACGCACAAAAGACAGGTCTTGTTCAAGGCATAGGGAATAACCTTTTCAATCCATCCGGTTATGCCACAAGAGCGGAAGTATCAACAATATTTAAACGGCTCATTACAAAAATCATTGAGTCAAAATAGGAATGATTTTAGAATGAAAAAATTAGCTTGTTTAATATTAATTATTTGCATTTTACCTATATCAACGGCTGTGGCAAGAGAAAACCAGGGCATAAAGGTAGCCGTTATTGATTCAGGTATTGATGAAAACAATAAGCTCTTAGACTATTCAAAAATCACACAGGGTAAGAGCTATATTGAAGGTATAACATCTTATGCAGACAAGGTTGGACACGGAACTGCGGTTACGGGAATTATTCAAAGTCATGCAACAAACGCGAATTTAGTACCGCTTATGTACTATTCAAAATATCCTTCAGGGGTGCCTCTGAACGGTGGTATCGATGCAATTTGCAGGGCTATTTATGATGCTGTTGATACATACAAATGTAAAATAATAAATATAAGTTCGGGCATTTATACTGAAAATGATGAATTAAAGACGGCAGTGGCCTATGCCGAGTCAAAAAATGTAATAATCATTTCCGCTGTCGGAAATGACAATATTTCAGAAAGCGACAGGGTGTTTTACCCTGCCGCTTATTCCACTGTCATAGGAGTTGGTGCAATTGATGATAATTTAGAAATCGCGGACTTCTCACAAAGAAATGAAAGCGTTATGACGGTAACACACGGTACAAATATTGATGCAATTTCTATTAAAAATAACTCAGATTATACCGTAGTAAGTGGCACTTCATACGCTGCAGCCGCTTTGTGCGGAATTGC
>CAZFME010000031.1:18264-19133 GCA_964520055.1 uncultured Clostridia bacterium | reverse complement strand
GTGGCTGAACTCAAGCTGGCTCATTACTTAGGAAGCACCACCTTGCTTGAATACAAATCTAAGCTCAAACAACTAAAACAAGATAAATTCTACAGCCAAGAGTTAGAGGATGACGTGCAGACTTATGTGGATTTTGCCATTGAAAAGATCAACGAAGCTAAGGCCCGCACTAAAGACGCAGTAGTGCTGTTAGAAGCCAAACTGGATTACAGCCCTTGGGTACCGGAGGGTTTTGGCACTGGAGATTTGGTATTGGTGACTGATGATGTGCTTGAAGTGGTAGATCTCAAATTCGGCAGAGGAGTGCAGGTTTCGGCAGTTGACAACAGCCAGATGCGCCTGTATGCCCTGGGGGCTATAAATCAGTTGTCAGTTTTATATAACATCAACACCGTAAAAATGACTATCCATCAGCCCCGGCTGGATAACATCAGCACCGATGAAATGCCCGTTAAAGAGCTTGTTCACTGGGGAGAGCAGACTGCAAAGCCTATAGCGGACCTGGCCTTTAAGGGCAAGGGGGAATTTAAGCCCGGCGAACATTGCCGCTTTTGCAAGGTGCGTTCCACCTGTCGGGCCAGGGCTGATGAACATTTGAAGCTGGCACAGCACGATTTCAAAAAACCACCCCTGTTAACAGATGAGGAGATTATTGAAATCCTGGCAGTAACAGATGCGCTACAAAGTTGGGTCAGTGATATCCAGGCTTATGCATTAGACCAAGCCGTAAATTACAACAAGGAATGGCCGGGATATAAGCTAATCGAGGGCCGAAGTTACCGCAGATATGAAAATGAGGTTCAAGCAGCGGATGTTTTGGTAGCGGCTGGGTTTGGTGAGGACGAGATCTATGCCAAGAAGCTGCTGGG
>CAZFME010000031.1:15727-18254 GCA_964520055.1 uncultured Clostridia bacterium | reverse complement strand
AAACATCATACGCCAGCTGGCCAAGGAGAGAATCATCCTTCGTTGTACAAGAGATTTCTTGTAGTACCTCCAAGAATACCGACTCCGGGTAAAGCCGGTTTTTTTTAACTGAAGCTCTCCATATGATAATTATGGTATATGGAGGAAAAAACTATACTTATAAAGAATATATATTTTGGTTATGTTTAAAGCAACGGCAGCTTACTTATTTGATGAACGCAATACATAGAGGATGAAAGGAGCAGATAGAATGGATGGCATAGGTATGGAGTTTATTGAAAAGACAAAATACAGATACTTACAGGAGTCTGACCAGGCTAAGAATTTGCCCCAACCATCTTTGGAGCTAAAAGTTGAAGACAATAAAAATATTATTGATTTACCGCACCCGAAACAAGTCCAAGTCGATATGGGCTTGATAGAAGCCATGGAAAACCGTCGAAGCCTTAGAAGATATTCAAAAGAGCCTATAACCATTCAAGAACTTTCATTTTTACTGTGGTGCACCCAGGGAGTAAAACAAAAATCACATAATGTTACTTTTAGGATGGTACCGTCTGCAGGAGCAAGGCATGCTTTTGAAACTTATCTTTTGATTAATAATGTTTCCGCCTTGGAGGGAGGACTCTATAGGTATTTAGCACTGGAACATAAACTACAGGAAGTGGCCATCAATACTGAAATAACCGATAAACTGGTGGATGCCTGTTTAGGTCAAACATTTATAAGAAATTCGGCAGTTACATTTATATGGGTGGCGGTGCCCTACCGGATGACATGGCGATATGGCGAAAGGGGATATCGGTATATGTATCTAGATGCCGGACATGTGGGGCAGAACCTTTACCTGAGCGCAGAAGGCATAGATTGCGGTACCTGTGCTATCGGCGCTTATGATGATGACGCCGTAAATGAGATACTGGGCATTGACGGGAAGGAACAGTTTGCCATTTATTTGGCTGCTGTAGGTAAGAAACTATAAAGAAAAATGAGGGTGGCATTATGCCTAATCAATGTATAATAAGCGTAGGGCAGACCCATGTGTCTGCCCTAAAAACAACATCTATGACATTTTATTTCCGCACTTTTTGCAGAAGTTAAATTTATTTTTATAAGAAGTTCCACAATTAGAACAGGTAAATATCGGTTCATCTGCAGTCTCATCATCATCAGCATCAATTTCTTTTCCACCGAAAACTTCCTTTTCCTGGTCTTGAAGCTTGTTTATTTTCTTGTTTAGGTCTTTGATTGTTTCATACTTTTGTTCGATTGAACAAAGCTCATCTTCTATGCTTTTTATGTCGAAGGAATTTTCTTTCCATGAAGAGTAAACCCTGTCCCCAATATCAATTTTCAAGCTATCGATTTCATTTTTTAGTGTACTAATATGAGTTTTTATTTTAGCAGTTTCAAGAAAAACTGAAGTCTTGACATTTAATGCAGCTACACCTTTTGTGAAAGATGATTTTATCTTGTCAATTGTTTCATCAGCCATCATTTATCACCATCCATAATAACCATGATAAGTTGAAAAAAGATAAGTTTCAAAATCCAATAAGTCGTATTTCCAAATTAATCCCATTACATCATAATCTACTTCGACAGGTTTTTCAGAGCCGTTATACAACATTAAGTCACCTATGCCTCTTTTTGCACTATAATTAGTTATATATGCAATGTTATTTTCATCTTCGGCCACAAATGAGCTTACATCATCAGCGATTTTTTTCATTTTGCCATCTTTAAACATCATCAATTTAGCCGACCCGGACTCACCATCGTGACTAAAATCATCGCAAAATATTAAGGTATCGGAGTCCTCAAAACAATAAATGTTGGGAATATATACATCCGTGGCCAATCTCTTACCATTCATGTACATGTCTCCTATGGGACCTTTAACATCCTTAAAGTAAACAAAAGAATCACTTTTGTTTATAAATTTGTAACCATTGACCTCATCATCGATTTTTACAGGATTAGATATTTTTCCGTTAGATATTTTTATCTCCATCAAATTACCGCATCCACCATCTACTGTAAAATCTTCTATATAATAAACTGAAGTACCACTATAATTTGTTTTAAAAGTTTCCGCATTTGTCTGATCTGTGTTTATCTCCACTTCTTTAAGTGCTAAATATACTTCACTTGATTCATCTAGAGCATCGTCAATGAGATAATCAACATCATACTCTGATGATATTTCTGAAAGTTTAACTTTATTAATATCTGTTATATTATACTTTGTATATACTAAAACGGGGTTATTAATATTCATTTCCACGGCATATAAAACATTTTCTGATATTAATGTTTCTTTTTTACCGTCATTGTAGTACAATACCCTATTTTCGATGGTTTTTTCAGTATTGCGGAGCATTTGCCTTAATTGATCTCTCATAATTTTTTCACGATACCTATCCTGTGCATCATAATAGGCATCCCAATCTGTTACTGTTTTATAGTAATCGCTATACCATCCCTCAACCAACTGCTGGGTTTGATAATCTTCTTTTATTGGTTC
>CAZFME010000031.1:0-15627 GCA_964520055.1 uncultured Clostridia bacterium | reverse complement strand
AATCTCCGTTATCATCAATAGCAAAGCTATAAACGTCATTGTCAATTTTTTCTTTTTCCTTTAAGTTGTTAAAATACAGCCTTCCATCATGCCCTTTTATATAAAAAACCTTTGAGCCATCTTTGGAAATCTGAAAGTCGCGTCCGGCTAAGATATTGCTGTCAATCTTGACTGCCGGAGGTGGATTGGTATTATCGGCCTCTAGCTTTCGATAATAATATGTACTGAATTCTTCATCATCAGCTTTGTCAGGGTAGAACATAATGTTGCCATCTTCGTTGAATAAGAAAATCTTATAACAACTGTTTAACTCTAACCAATCGTCTATATCCGGAACTACGTAATCAGCAGAGTTAGGCAACAATGCATCGGTTACCTGAAAAGGATCAATATTTGATAAAAAGGTAAAATAAAGCTCATTATCTTTAATGTATAAAAGAGAAGACAGTTGCTTTGGCTCAAAAGGTTTCATGGTAAAAACGATAAAAAGTAATATGGCAGCAACTGCAACTCCTGCTATGATTTTTGCTTTTTTGCCGCTAAAAAATGACTTACGTTTTTTTACAGTTTCCTTAGCTTTGTCGGGTTCTTCAATGATTTGTTCGGAAATAACTTCGGTTTTTTCAATTTCTTCTGCTTTCATAGATGCCCCGCACTTTTCACAAAAATCAAACCCACTGCTGGATTTTTCGCCGCAGTTAGGGCAAAAAACCGTTTCAAATATCTTATTGCCACAATTAGGACAAAACTTCGACCCCTCTTCAAGCTTACTGTTACAGTTGTCACATGTTACCATTTTTTTACCCCCATAAAATGTTTTTTAAATAAAATAAATTCCTCTTGCGAGGTATTTATTAAATAATCGCGATATATTTTGTTATATGGTTATTAAGTGCACAAAACCTCATCATTGTAATTGACAACAGCATTTGTGTTCCATAGAGTCATGGCCATGCATGTGTCAGCCGGATTTTCTATTAGCTCCATATGCTTTAGTATTGTTACTGTACTCATATCTGTCTGTTGTTCATCTATCTCTACCGTTGGCTTTTTTAATTACAGAGGCGAGTAACTTCAGTTTTTCAAAAAAGTATTTTAACGACCCAGCCATATTTAGCTATATAATAGTCGAGCGAAAATCATGTTGAGTACTTACAATTCGATATTGTAATGGGTAATAAATCAAATAAATACTATTTTCTACATAATTTTTGGAAAATCCTGCTTATCAAATATTATACGCTAATGAGAAAGCAAAAAAAGCCACAGGAAGCTTACTTCAACATCTTCAATTTTATGAAACAATCCCAAGTCTCTTGGATTTTTATGAATAGAGCTCACTCAAGGGCTGAGGTTGAGATTTACTTAGGCAAAGACTTTGAGGTAGAATATGGAATGGAAGAATAGAGGTGTTTTTATTGAACAAAGATTTCTCAGATGAGAAAAATGAATTCAAAAAAGACATTGAAGATTTACAGGATTGGCTCGATAACCAGTATAACCCCGGGCACTACATAGGTACAGGTCGCGTTCCGAGACCTGTAAGTAGGTTAACTAAACATCCCTTTTTACTCATTGTTTTCGGTCTATTAATAATTGTGCCTACCATAATAGTGCTTACTTCTTCGGAATTTACCTGGTCTTCTTTAATATCTTCAATCATTCCTCTCATCATATCCATCGGTTTCATAATCAGAGGAGTTCAAAGGTATTTACAAATGAGAGACCACAAGAAGAGTAAAAGCAATAATACAAAGTGAACATTATATAGGGTTGACGGCTGTAAATAAGGCTTCTGGTGTCTATAATCGCAACTTGCGGAAAATGATGAATCTGAGCCGATTTAATAAATCCATTTTTCTTTAATATTTTTTGTGCTAATCATAAAAAACACCAGACTGAACATAACTAACATAAAAAAACTAAAACCCAATAGTAAATGGCCCTCTCCATTTATAGCAGTTTTTAATATATCTGCTCCATATGTTAAAGGTATCAGATAAGATAATGGTTGCAAAATCATGGGCAGCTTCTGTACGGGTATAAATAAACCGCATAAAAAAATCATCGGGAATCTAAAAAAATTAGAAAATGTTTGGGCTTCGAAAACCTCACTTACCGATACCGCGATTAACAGGCCTAAAAATGTAGAGGTGACTGCAATAAAAAACACGCTTGCCAATACCACAAACCAATCAATATCTGCTAAAAAAACTGAACCCACTGTGATTTTTGCCAGTCCGGTTAACATATTAATAGTTGTTGTTTTGCCTGCACCATTAGGGCCTAAAAAACCGAAAATGTCACCTTTTTTAACCGCAAAATCAATGCCGGCTACCGCTGTAAAATCACCATATCTTTTAGTTAAGTTTTCAACCTCAAGAATATTCACTTATATCCCCTCAATTCTCTGGTTTGCCTTGTGTAAGGGAAGTGTTCCTGCTGCATGACACATTAGAACTTATCGGTTTAGTTGCCAATTCTCTCAAAGAATCTGCAACCTTGTTAAGCACATCTTTCTGAACTGCATAGTGAGTCCAATATCCTTTCTTCTCTCCTTTAACCAACCCAGCCTTTCTTAAAACCTGTAAATGTTGAGAAACAGCAGCATCTGATATCTGTAATCGTTTAGCCAATGCTCCTACGCAAAAGTCATGGGATAAAAGTAAAGAAATTATTTTGTAACGAGTCTCGTCAGCAAGTGCTTTCAATAATAATACTATTTCCTGCAACCAAAACACCTCCTTTGATTAAGCATTTACTTAAATAGATTCTATATCAATTAACTATTTAAGTCAATAGTTAATTGATATGTTAGCAAAAAATTGCTTGAGCAAAGTCTTTGTTGTAGAATATAAATTAAAGGTAATTTACAATTTTTATATTGTTTAATGAAGTGTATCTAAGTGTATATATAATCGAAAATATAACAAATGGGAAGGATAAGGAACATATGAAAAATAAGGCTATAAATGCGATGTTTTTTAAAATAATATCGGTGATATTTATTTTGTTTTTTGTATTGTTGGTACCACAGCCTGTCCGGGCAGATGAAGAAGATATTGTTACCGTAAGGGGAAAGATAGTGAAAATTGTTTCAGAGGATATGGAAGAACTAGGAGGCGTTTTTGGTGATTCCGGTCTTAAAATAAAAAAGCAGATTTTAGAAATAAAAATACTAAGGGGCGAATACAAGGGCGAAACCGTATATGCCCCGAATATTATAGATGAAAGAATGGCATATAACATATTTGTTGACGAAGGTGATGAAGTTCTTTTACATATAGAAAAGGATGATATGCAAGGTATTGCAAATGCTTATGTTGCAGATATCTATCGCCAAAAATACTTGGTTTATCTGCTTTTAGCTTTTTTACTCCTTTTGGTCCTCTTTGGCGGGTTTAAAGGGATAAAGGCTGTAATTACACTAGGATTGACAGGCCTTGCTGTAGTAAAGATCCTGCTTCCGCTTATACTTCAAGGTAAAAATCCAATTCTTGTTTCAGTGCCGGTGTGTGCAGGAATTATTGCGGTAACCTTGATTATTATAAGTGGTTTTAACAAAAAGACCTTTTCGGCGATTTTCGGAACTACCGGTGGGGTTTTAATAGCAGGAGGAGTAGCTTACTTTGTCGGTTCTGTGGCCAAGCTAACAGGTCTGGGCAATGACGAAGCTCAGATGTTGATGTTTTTGCCTCAGCAAGTTAATTTTGATTTCAAGGGATTGCTTTTTTCGGGTATAATCTTGGGCGCATTGGGTGCTATTATGGATGTGGGAATGTCCATTGCATCAGCTATGCATGAAATAGAAGCGGTAAATCCTGAAATCAGCAATAAAGACCTTATAAAATCGGGAATGAACGTAGGACGGGATATTATGGGCACCATGTCTAATACGCTGATTCTTGCTTATGCAGGAGGCTCTCTTCACCTCATGCTGCTTTTATTAGGACATGAAATTCCTATAAGTGAAGTTATCAATTGGGATATGATGGCATCAGAAGTGGTAAGGGCTTTGGCCGGAAGCATAGGGCTAATTTTTGCTATACCTATTACCGCTGTGATTTCAGGAACCATGGGAAGAACTCGGAAAAATATTATTTGAGAACAATCCATGGAAACCATAGGACGCAACAGCGTGTTTCAAAATGAGTTGATAAAAAATTTGACTGTGAACAAGCTTTATAGTTTATCATTAAAACAATGGTAAAGGATGAACGATATGACGATAAAAGAAATTGAAAAGTTATCCGGGATGAAGCGAGCAAATATACGATTTTATGAATTGGAGGGGCTTATTACACCAAAGCGTATGGATAACGGATGCAGAGATTATTCAGAGAATGACCTGCAAGTTTTACTACGTATTAAACTACTACGAAGCCTTCATATCTCGTTGGATGAAATTAAGGCCCTCAAAGACGGAAGCAAGGATTTGACTGATACGCTTTCTAAACAAATCTTGAAGCTGGATCAGGAAAAGCAAGATGCTTCATATGCGCAGGATGTGTGCCGTGCTATGCAGGAAGATAGGGTGTCTTTTGCAGATTTGGATGCTAAAAAATATCTAGATGACATCAACCGAACAATGGAAGAAACAGGCAGCATGTATTTTTCTGTTAAGGGTGATGAGATTTTGCAGGTATTTCACCCATGGCGCAGATTTTTGGCTAGAATGTTCGATATCTCTATATACAATATACTTTGGTTAGCTTTTCTTGCGTTTGTGTTTGATGTAAATTTAGCGGCCAGAAGCAGTCACTTACTAGATTCTTTCATAGCAATTGCTATGATGTTAGTTTTGGAGCCAATCTGGCTCCATTTGTTTGGAACTACGCCGGGGAAGGCTATCTTTGGACTTAGGATAGAAACCCCAGATGGCAGGTGTCTTTCCTATGGCGAGGGTTTAGAGCGAACGTGGGGCGTAATAGGCACCGGGATGGGATACAATATTCCAATCTATAAACTTATCCGTCTATGGAAAAGCTGCACTCTGTGTAGTGAGAATAAAATCCAGCCATGGGATGAATCAATATCTTACACCATTAAGGACACGAAATGGTACCGAGGTGTGTTTTATATCGGTGCATATGTAGCCACATTTGCTGTTTTGCTTACGATAATGTCTGTACAGCAACTTCCTCCGAACAAAGGCGATCTGACTTTAGCGGAATTTGCTGGGAACTACAATTATTATGCTAAACTTTTCGATATCGATTTTGGCAATGAATACTTGGACGAATACGGGAAATGGGCAGAGAAGAAATCTGGCGGGATGGGCAGGACGGTAGTTATCGGCCATACTGAAAAGCCAGAGTATCATTTTACAATAGAAAATGGGTATGTGACAGACGTTTCATTTGCAGTTGAAATCGAAGATAATGAAGGCTGGCTTAGTTCATATGACAAGCATATGTTTCTGGCTTCCCTGGCTTTTGCCGGTGCACAGAATGAAATGGGGTTATTTTCAAAAATTCCAAGTCGTATAGCAGACCAAATCGATAATAATACTTTTAAGGATTACCATTTTACAGAGGCCGGTATCACGTTTACCTGTGATATCGAGTATTCTGGCTATAAAAATGCACAATCCCATTTTCTGTTGCCAGCAGAAGATGCACAGGAAAACTATTTTAGTTTGAATTTTTCCATGAACAAGCAAAAATAGCAAACAGAATTCCGTTTTATATCGAGTATAATAAGGAACTAGCAAATTCAATTAATCGGTGTGATTAGGAGTCTAATGTGTAGTTGAGTTATTACACATTATTTGTACAACTATGTAGTCTTTAAATTTGCGCATTATAGGGCTGACAATAACTAACAAGTAATCAAAGGAGTGATTTCTAGTGAACGATACAATTAAAGAACTGCTCTACTGCTGCTATATTTAACATCTTGGGAGGAATACGCCGTCATTGCCAAGGTTCTCAGAAGTTGGAAGGGGTATCCTTTCGAAATCCTTGATGATTTAACTGAGGAAGAGTATATTTCTGGCAGTCGAATAAAGCTGTAAGTAAGAAAAGGAATTTTGGAAAGTCAAAATAGATGAAAGATAATGGTTTTCCATAAAGTCAAAATGCTGTAGTATTTTACGAACAATAAAGGTATAATAATAATAGCAATGAAAGGAGCTATTATCTATGCCGAATATTAAACCCATCTTGGATTTAAGGAATCATAATGAATTACTATAGGCGAGCCTGTGTTTTGGACCAAAAATGGCAGAGAAAAATTTTGCCATTTTTGATATTAATGAATATGATAAATTAAAGGCTTTATTGAAGCTGAGGTCACAGCTTGCCCAAGGAGAGCAGGCGGGGAGAGAACAAGGATGGATGACTGTTGAAGAAGTGGAAGCAGAACTTTGGTGACTTGCCGGAGGATAAATAAAAGGAGGGGCAAATCACCCCTCCTTGCTAATTTTATTACCTACAGCAATCATCCACATACAGGTTCATTGGATAGGCCAAGTATTTGGCCGGCGGCATTTTTTCCGTGGTATAAAAACCGGGAGGAGACATGAGAAGCTGCGGGATACGGTTTACTATGGTGGCACAGGTGAGTTCCACCGTGGCCGGTTGTTCAATCTTCAGGGTAGTATTGGGTTCACCGTGGATGGTCCATAGGTTGGTGTCCACTTCACCTTCAGGGTAGACTTTGCCTATACATTGGGTTTCAAGAATTGGGCCTTGATTAGTGATAGTAGTAACAACGGCAGACATGCCTAATGCATCACCGGCTTTTATGGTCTTTCCCAGGGTCTCGGAATGTATGTCTTTGTCATGGAATAGGGGTACAAGCTTTTGTTCCATGGATTTTATACTCCAGCCCAGCTGTGAGCAAAGCCACTGATTGGCATTCCACATGTAAGAGGGCAAGGAATCATTTTTTGCAATTTTTTCTTCAAATTCTTCGGGGCTGAGACCCGCACCGTGCACTTCAGCCAGGGCAATGCCATATTCCTCCACGTTGTAGCTGGAGGAACCTTCGATTTTTGTAATATTATGGGTAGCGCCGGCAAGAGTTGTTATGAGATTGCCCCAAAATACATCCTGATACCCGGAACCGGCGAGAGTGCAGTTGTTTTCCTTGGCCAGTCTGTCCAGCTTGTTGATGAGGGCGGGAGAAGTGTTCCAGGGATAGAAGGCCTCTTCACAGGTGCTGATAGCATTGACACCATAACTGGCAGCCAGTTCAAAAGGATCATAAACCTCAGATACAAGACTTCTGGTGGCTATTACGCATACGTGGGCGTCACATTCGGCAAAGACCTTTTCAGCATCGGAGCGAACCGGCACATTGAGCTTGAAACCAAGCTCTGCCACTTCTCCTACATCTTTACCTACAATGTCGGGATTCATATCGATGGCTCCCACGATTTCTGCACCCTTTTCATACAGGTAGCGCAAAAAAACCTTACCCATTTTACCACAGCCATACTGAATTACTCTTACTTTTTCCATCATTTAGACATTCTCCTTTCAAAACATTATGCTTATTTTAACTATAAACCTTATACCAAGTATAGAGTCAAGGGCTTCAACGAAATTCTAGGAGAATTTTAACTTTTTAATAAATATGTGAAATCTGGAGGTAGACTTTAGTTGAATTCAATTGGAATTTGCAACCTGACAAACATATTTCTCTGATTCTGCGGAAAAATGGGTAATTCAGCCACCACTTCACAAATATAATCGCCAACGATACTATAGTTATTTTGCTCAATATGTTCTAGAAGTATGTCGGCATATTTCTTTTCCTTATAAAAACTAAAACTGTCAAAATAAATAGATGCGAAAGTTCCTGTAGGAATCACTTGTACGCCTTTATTGTCCTCAAAATCGTCATCTACAAACAGAAAAATCTCACTAGATACAAGCTTTTTTGCCTCCAACATATTTTTGCGAATTATTGACCCTACATTGCAAAAATACACCATCGGCAGATCATGTAACTGTATATGACTCATAAGTTCCCGTAGCATATATTCATAAGTGTCAAGTTCATATTCATAAATATTTATTCCGCAATTATAGCAGTATATTTTTCGTTGGGGAAGGTGCTCTATGACGACTATGCCTTCCCTCGGGGAAGCTGCGTAGCGATTGTAGCTCTCAATCGACCTAATGACAGCCTTCTGCTTTTGGTTTAATTCTTCTATTTTATCGTCTAGCAATTCTTTCTGCCGCTTGAGCACTTCCTGTATCACACGGATGTCTTGGCGGTCGAGATGTTCCTTTATTTGCTTAAGACTCATTCCCAGCTCCTTCATATACTGAATCATGTCAAGTCTTGCACACTGTTTTATATTGTAGTATCTATAGCCCGTTTGTTCATCCACATAATGGGGTTTGAGCAGACCTATTCTGTCATATAGTCGTAGGGCTTGTTTTGATATATTGTTCAGTTTTGCCATCTGACCTATTGTTAGCATATCCACGAGACCACCTCCCATGTATAATCTTTAGTTTTCTTTAAATATCTCACCTATTCTTAAATTTTCACATACCAAGCGCAAACCTTATATATAACGTTCCTAACCCCATTATAACATTATAGTTACGACAAGGTTTCAATTATTGTATATGAAGAAAAAGAGCAGCAGGAGGGAAAATGATTTACATGAAGTAACATAAAAATTTGCTTACTCATATGTTTAAATAGAAACATAATCAAAGGAGTGACAAAAATGTCTTCGATAGACCAAAACAGAGGAAGGACTAATGAACATGTTCATGCACATACGGGGATTACGACTTGCGACAAGGGGCATAGCCATATGCAACTGGGGGTTACAAGCCCTCCGATCTCTGCGGGTTTGTACCAGGGGCAGCATTATCATGAAATTTCTGGTTTGACGACCTTTGATAATAGACATTTCCATTACTATAGGGCTACTACGGGACCTTCAATAGAACTACATGGTAGATATCATACCCATCATTTCAGGTTCAGGACCAGCTTTGACGAAGGGCATGACCATGGAGTGGAGGGATTTGTAGAGCCGACGATGAGTTAAATCAGTTTTTACTCTTTATCCAGCGGATGGGGGATATTATCCATTTTAGTATCTATATATAATGTGCCCTTTGTGCTCAAACAGGCATAATTCACATCATTAATACTTTTGATTCCATGTTTTATAAGTGATTGAAAGAGCCAATCTCGGGAAAGATTTCTATCCTTTAGATTTTTTTCAATGATTTGTCCATCGATAATAAGCTCTACAGCAAGATTTTCGGCTTGGACGGGGATGTTTAAGTCTAAAGGGGTAAGGGACCTGTATTCTGATTTTGGTAGGACACTTAATTGACCACTGGGTTCGAGAATTGCTATTTCAATCTTGGTAATATCAAAAAAACCTTTATCCCGGAGTTGATGATTTAAAAAATCTATAGAATAATGGACCTTTGCCATATTTTGCTCTAGTATTTTTCCGTTTTGAATCAGAACCGTAGGCTCCCCGGCAAATATTTTTCTAATACTACGGCTCTTTAATGAAAGGTAAGATGTACCAAAAACAATAGCGGTAAAGTAAAATAAAGCAGCTATTATGTTGAGAGGATTTATATTAACATGATAAGCTATACTGGCACCGATATTTCCTATAGCGAGGGAAGCTATAAAATCCAGATATGTCATTTGAGCTATGGTTTGCTTACCAAGAACCCGGGCGGAAATAACCAGGGATATAAATGTTAATATGGTTCTAATCAGTATATTCAGCGGCTGAAATGTCATTTTTATCTCACTCCGATGTTTACTTTAAAAACGGAAGGGGTGCATCGGCGGTAAGGACTTCTATCAGGGTGGAATTTTCGCTATTTAAGGCATGAGCAAGGTTACTTTCAAGTTCTACGGGGTTTTGTATCCGATAACCCTTGATCCCCCACGCCGAAGCTATTATTATAAAATCTGTGGCTGCTATCTCATACCCAAAAGGTATGAGATTTTTCTTTTGCATCTTTCTGTCTTGATGGTACAGCGATTTTAGCTCCGATGGCTTTTGGAAGCGCAGCTCCCATACTGCGCCATCGACCGGATAGGAGCAATGTATGTTGTTTTGCTTGAAAACCTCGATCGAACCAGTGCATGAAACTGCCAATGCATCCAACAGAGGGAAAATAGCATCACCCAAAACACCGTAGATGGTCTTTACTCCTGCTCCAGTTAGGATATTAAGGATGGCATCAGCTACATTATTGGGCATGAACCGTCACCCTTTTCTCTGTCATCATATATGATGTGTTTTGCGATCATCGCGATGTACTGGGATTCTCGGGGTGTAAGAAATTTATTTTCAGGAAAAGGCCCCAGACGTTTCTTTACGATTTCCTTGGTGTGAAAGTCCCATTCATCCTCAAAGGTCATAACACTGTAACCCGGATAATGCGAAGTAAGCTTTACCATTTTACTTTCCCCCAATACAAGGCCAGAGACATGAAAAAGGGCCAAGATAATTGAAAGCACCCCTAAAATGGGTGATGCCACTACCGGCAGCCACATAGCCCAGTGTCGAAAGTTTTGTCGGTAATGGAAAAAGAAGACTTGAACACCGATAAGAATAAAAGCAAGACCGGTAAAAAGTGTAATTGCCCTTGCAAGAGGCATCCGTTCCAGAACAAATCATCATCTCCCAAAAGTTTTCCTGGGTATAGTATTTGAAGCTTACCGGGGTAAAATGCATTATTGAGGTTTTTTAGGAAAAACTAAAAAATGAGATGGATCAAAGAAGGAGGAAAAACCTTTGAAGAAACTTCGAATGGGCATCATCGGAGTAGGCATGGCCTTTGAAAAACTACATTATCCTGCTTATCAAATGCTTTCCGACAAGTATGAAATTGCCGCTATCTCTGACTTTGACAGGCAAAAGACCGAGAAGTGGAAAAACAAACTACAACTTCAAGACGAAGATATTTACATAAATTTTACACAAATGCTAGAAAGGTCTGATATCAATGCCTTTACATCGTAATCTACATTCACAGGCTTTTCAGATCCGTTATAATACCCTTCATTGTCAATTTTATCGGGGTAGAACATGATGTTGCCATCTTCGCTGAATACGATAAGATTATAACTGTTTAACAGCGCCCAATCGCTTAAAGACAACTCATAATCCAGATCGTAATCATAGTCTGTCAAAAGTTCTTTTGTTACTTCAAAAGGCTCAATTTTTGATAAAAAAGTAAAATTAATTCCTTTATCTTTTATGTATAAAACAGAAGACATTTGCTTTGACCCAAAAGGTATCAGTCTTTGATAAAGTTCGACATAATTTTGAATAAGTTAACAAATAAGTATTGAATTCTACATTTTTTTGGAAAATCCTTCTTAAAAAGAATTAATAGCTGAGAGGAAGCAAAAAAGGGATAGAAAAGGATGAGTGAAATCTTAGAAAGTTGTTCAGTAGGCAGTTATCCTTTGCCATTTTGCCTATGGTTAGCATATCCAAGCTCACCTTCTGTGAAAAACATAATGACATCATAATTACTATTAAGTTGTATTTTTTAATATCTAATATCAACAAAAAGAAAAAAGATACCGGTTTTTTGGTATTATATATAATGAGATTTGGTTAATTTTTATTTTGGACAAACATTTTTTTATTTTGTTCGTATAAACTTATGTGAGTAGCTTAAAAAGTGGTGATAAAAATGGAAGGTATTTCGTATTTTATTGAAGGAACAAAGGACTTTTTTATTCAAAACGGTGCGTGGGGGCTTTTTATTTTAGCTTTTACGGAAGCATCTTTTTTTCCCGTACCTCCGGATATAGTGCTACTGCCTTTAGCCCTTCTTTCACCGAAGAAAGCTTTATACTATGCAGCTATAACTTCGGCAGCATCTACTCTTGGCGGGATTTTTGGCTACCTTATCGGGAAAAGGGCGGGAAGACCTATTCTTTCTCGATTTATCAACGAAAAGTATTTCCATGAAATAGAGGAAATGTTTTCACGCTACGGTGGCTGGGCCGTAGCTGTAGCAGGATTTACTCCGATACCTTACAAGGTATTCACCATTGCATCAGGTGTGTTTCATATGAAGTTATCAACTTTTATTATTGCTACGGCACTTAGCAGGAGTGCCCGGTTTTTTCTGGAAGGTGTAATAGTCCTGGCTATGGGAGAAGAAGCCATTGCTTACATAAATAGGTTCTTGGGTCCTGGCTCATTTATATTATTGGCAATGGTTGCTCTATTGTATTTTTTACTACAAAAAAGCGGTATCTCTGTTAGCTTTAATTTAAGAGAAGGGACTTTAGCCCATCTTTTGAAACAAAGGCTAAAGAAGCTTATGACCATTTACGGCGAATTTGGCATATATTTGATGGCAGGTTTTAGCATTGCTGCAACCTTTGGTATATTGTTTTTAAAACTGGCAACAGAAGTTTTTGAAAGGGAAATGGAATGGTTTGACAGCGGTATAATAGACTATATAGATAAAATCGATCTCAAGTTTTTAGATTATATTGCATATGTTTTTGATAAGATGCAACAGCCTATGATTTTTATCATATTAATAATGTTGTGTTTGCTTTATACTATTTTTTTTTACAGGAAAAGTATCTATCCGGCCATGGCTTTAGTGACCTTTATGGGCAGCTTTCTTTTACAATGGGGGTTCAAATCTTTTTACAAAAGGCCAAGGATATCAATAGATGTTAGTCGAGACTTTTTTTCCTACAGCTTTCCCAGCGGTTTTATTGCATTATTTACCGCACTGCTAGGATATATGACGTTCTTACTTTTGAAAAATAAGGATAGAGCTACAAGGTTTATCACTGTAGGCCTTTGGATTTGCCTTATGCTTACAGTAAGTATCAGTAGGGTCCACGCCGGTATAAGCTATCCCAGCGATGTCTTGGCGGGATTTTTATTGGGAGGGTTATGGCTTGCCATTTGTGTTGTAGCTACTAAAGCTCTTGAATACTATAAATAATAAATTATCCATCTTGACAAAAATAAATCATGGGTATAGAATTAGATGAATATAAATATAATATATTCACAAGTTCACAATACAGAGGTGAAATAATGGCGAGAGGATTTACTGATAGGGAGAAGAAAATTATTCGAAATGACCTGATTAAAACGGGTAGAGAGCTCTTTGGAACATATGGCTTGAAAAAGACCAGTATAGAAGATTTGACAAAAGCAGTAGGAATTGCTCAAGGCTCATTTTACACTTTTTTTACTTCTAAAGAAGAGCTTTACTTAGAAGTTATGGATCGTGAAGGGGAACTAATTAAAGAAAAATTTTTAAATGAAGACGAGAGAATTGAAAAATTAACTCGGAAGAGCTTTAAGACTTTTTTTAAAAAGGCTTTGGATATAGTAAACTCCAATCCTATAATTAAGCAGATGTTTTTTGAAGAGGAAGTGGACCTTTTAATTAGAAAGATTCCTCCGGAAAAGATGAAGGAATACAATACCAGGTTTTTGCATGACTTTTTACCGCTTATAAAAAAATGGCAGCGTGAAGGAGCCATCATTAACAACTACAGGGCCGAAGTGATTGTAGCGGTGCTGCAAACCATGTATTACCCTATATTACATAAAAAAGATTTTGATGATAGTGTTTTTGACGATATGGTCAAGCTTTTGGTTAATATAGTTACAAAGGGGCTTGTAATTGAAGAATGAGATTAAGCGATATATGAAATGAATGATATCTCATATATAAAACCGTTTTTTTCTTATGGTATGCCCTTAATAATACTGACTGGTCAGTATAAATTTAGCAGAAAAGAGGAGTGCATTATGAGGGTAAAAAATAGTAGATTGCCATACATAATAATATTGTTCTTAATCACTTTAATGATTTCCAGTTGCAGTTCAAAAACCTCTGTTGATGTGGAACCTGAAAGGACGGTGCCTGTAAAAGTTACATTATCACAAATCGAGGATTTACCTGAGTATCAATCCTTTCCGGGAAAGGTAGTGGCAGTTGATGAAGTCAGCCTTTCTCCCAAAATGGGTGGTAAAGTGGAGCAGATTCTCGTAAAAGAGGGGGAAGCGGTAAAAGCCGGGCAGGTTTTGATAAAACTTGAACAAAAGGATGTGGTATCCCAAGTAAATCAGGCACAAGCCGGTTATGAGTCTGCGCTGGCGCATCTGAGCAGTTTGGAAGAAGGTCAATTGCCCCAACAGATTGCTCAATTGGAATCAGCTGTAAATCAAGCTGAAACCAACTATAAAAATGCCAAGGAAAACTATGACCGGATGAAGGTGCTTTTAGACCAGGGTGCAATTTCACAACAGCAGTTTGAAGGTATAGAACTTCAATATAATGTGGCCAAAGAACAGTATGAATCGGCAAAAACACAACTGACCCTGACCAGGGAAAAAACCGCTCCGGAAAGCATATCCGCTGCTCAGGCTCAAGTAAAACAAGCTGAAGCTGGGGTTTCTGCAGCAAAGACAGCTTTGGATAATTGTTTTATCACCTCACCCATTGACGGTACTGTGGGAGCAATCACAGCGACAATCGGTGAATTGGCAAGTCCCGGTTATCCTGTGGCTACTGTAGGAAATTTAAATAGTGTTGAGATACAAATAAATGTTACCGAAGATCGGGTAAACAATTTAAAAACAGGGCAGGAAGCCGAAGTTACCGTGGATGCGGCAAGCGACTCGATTTTCAAGGGGAAGATTGTTAGTATAAGTCCCTTCAAAGATCCGAGAACTCAGGTGTATCCGGTAAAAATCTTGGTGCCCAATGAAAAAGGCCTTTTAAAATCCGGGATGTTTGCCAGGGTTGAATTAATGGTAGCATTATATTCAGAAGTTGTAACAGTGCCGGAAGATGCCGTGGTATCCTTTGATGGCACAAAGATAATCTATACATTGGAAGATGGCTTGGCAAAGGCAAATGAGGTTGAAACAGGGGCTGCATCCATGGGCAGGATTGTAATAACAAAGGGATTGAAATCCGGCAAGGAAATTATAATAGAAGGTCAGGAGCTAATAACCGACGGTATGAGAGTTAAAGTTGAGGGCCGGGGTGATACAAAATGAACTTAGCCAGTTTTTCCATAAAAAGGCCCATAACCATGCTCATGATTGTAGCCATCGTGCTCGTTTTGGGTTTCATTTCTTTTTCAAAACTGGGAATAGATTTATTTCCCGACTTTTCATTTCCCGTAGGAGTAGTTATGACTGAATATAAAGGGGCATCTTCCTATGAAGTAGAAAATATGATAACAAAGCCTTTAGAACAAATACTTTCCACTATGAACAATGTAAAAAACATTCAATCACTAAGTAGTGAGGGTAATTCTACCATTATTATAGAGTTTAACTGGGGTTCTGATATGGATATTGCCGCCCAGGACATGCGGGAAAAGATTGACTTGATAAAGCCCTATTTGCCTTCAGAAGCACGGGCACCGATGGTAGTTAAATTTGACCCATCAATGATGCCTGTAATGCAAATAGCCCTTTATGGTGGGGATAATATTGTTCAGCTAAAAAAGATTGCAGATGATACGATTTCAAGTAGGCTTTTGCGTATTGAGGGAGTGGCTTCTGTCAATATTTTGGGAGGTATGGAAAGGCAGATATCTATTGAGGTAGACCCAGATAAACTGGCATTTTACGGTCTCAGTATGCCCCAGATAGCC
>CAZFME010000030.1:9678-19224 GCA_964520055.1 uncultured Clostridia bacterium | reverse complement strand
ACTTTGAGGGTGAAATGAAATAATATAAAATAACTAAAACTGAGGTACCGTTTGACAAATTCATTAAATGACGTCATAATAGAGTCAGACAGATTATTACAAGGGGGAATACAGGTGAAAGACCTTAGCTGGGAAGAGTTTCAGAACACCGTTGCCGGCTGTTTAGTCAGACATAAAAGTATCATAGATGTGCTCACTAAAATCCACGAAACTTCTGCAAGGGTTAATCGGGCTGTATCAAAGTCAGTAACAAACTGCGGTTGTATACAAATCAATGCAAAAAAACAACAAGTCCCCAACGAGATCCGTCTTTACGAACTGGTAGCCTACATGGACACCCATACCAAGGGAGAACTTTGCACTAATTGTCAAGAAGTAATAGAGCAGGAAATAGGAAATCATCTTTTCTATCTTGCCGCTTTATGCAATATCCTTGACATGAATCTTAGTGACATCATCTGTGCCGAAAATGAAAAATTGTCAACATTGGGAATATATAACATGTCATAAAATAGTGCGGAGGAAAAGCAACTGCATTACCTTAGCCATTTTTAGGACTACTGGCAGTCCCAAGGCACTTCTCCATATAAACTTGACCTGTCTTGCTTAAAAAGGAAACGCTTGCCATCATTTTCACCTTAGAAGCGTTTCTATGCTAAAATTATGTCTATGTGTCAAAGCATTTAACGCTGCTTTTTTTAATGTAGAAACAGACAAACGCAAAATAATAGTTCATTTAATGCTTATTTCAACAGCTTCTTTAACATTTTTCACACCTTCAACCTTTATTTTTGAGGATTTGGGAAGGTCGACAGCATTTTCATAGGGAACAATGGCTCTTAAAAACCCCAGTTTAGCTGCTTCCTGAACCCGCTTCTCTAGATGACTTACAGCTCTCACTTCACCGGCTAAACCCACTTCGCCGATTATCACCGTATCTTCCATTACCGGACGGTTTTTAAAACTGGAGGCTATAGCAACCGCCACCGAAAGATCCGCCCCGGGCTCCTCTACCTTTATCCCACCGGCTACATTTATAAAAATGTCCTCCTGACCCAACATGAATCCCAGCTTTTTTTCTAAAACCGCAATTAAAAGCGCAGCCCGATTATAGTCTATCCCGGATGTCTGTCGCCGAGGAAGGTTGAAACCAGACCGGGACACCAGGGCTTGTACCTCTACCAAAAGAGGCCGGGTCCCTTCTAAAATGCACACCACCGCCGACCCCGCACTATCTTGGGGTTTACCCGAAAGTAAAAATTTTGATGGACTGTGCACTTCTACCAGACCTTTATCCCTCATTTCAAAAATGCCTATCTCATTGGTGGATCCGAACCGGTTTTTAACAGCCCTTAAAAGCCTGTAAGAGTGGTACCTCTCACCTTCAAAATAAAGAACTGAGTCCACCATGTGTTCAAGTAGCTTGGGCCCTGCCAAACTACCTTCCTTGGTGACATGACCTATGATAAATATGGCAGAACCCGTCTCTTTGGATAGCCTAAGACATTTAACTGTAGATTCCCTTATTTGACTGACACTGCCAGGACCCGATGAAAGCTCGGGAAAGTATACGGTTTGTATGGAATCAATAATAACCACATCAGGACGCAATTCCTTAATGCCCAGCTCAATAATATTCATATCGTTTTCTGCCATTATATATAAATTTCCGCCTTTTATTCCCAGCCTGTCTGCCCGAAGTTTTGTCTGCTTTTCTGATTCCTCACCGGATATGTAAAGCACATTTGTTTTTTTGCTGAGGTTGCCGCAAATCTGCAGCATAAGAGTTGACTTGCCAATGCCAGGATCACCACCCACCAATATGAGACTGCCGGGGACAATCCCCCCGCCAAGCACACGGTCAAGCTCAACAATTGACGTTAGAAGTCTTTCATCTTCAGAATAAACTATCTCATGTAAAGGCAGTGGGCTTTTGTAAACAGTCGAAGCTTTTTCAGCCGGTAAAACTGCTTCTTCCACAATGCTATTCCAACTGCCACATTCGGGACATCTACCCATCCATTTGGGTGTAAGTGCACCACACTGCTGGCATATAAATCGCTTCTTTTCTTTCAAGATTTCCCCTCCCCAATTTCCCTGCTTAAAAAAGAAGGGCAGCCAAGGCCTTTTCAGTTAAAAGTATCCTTTGCTGCCTCTCTTTCATAGAAAAAGTTGTTCTAATGAAGATAACGACGGTTTAACGGAACGGTCTTTGACCGTTCCCTACTAGGCACCTGGCATCTATTAGATATTCGTAGCTGTGAGTTCTTTTCTGTTAAAGGTGAGCTCATCTTCATCAGCGTCAATGAGCACCACATCGCCTGTAGAAATATTGCGTTTCAGCAGTTCTTCAGAAAGCCGATCTTCAATCCGCTTTTGAATTACGCGACGAAGGGGTCTTGCGCCGTACATGGGATCATACCCCTCTTTGGCCAGCAAATCTTTGGCTTTATCGGTAACATCAATTGAAATTTCCTTTTCAGTAAGTCTTGCATTAACCTCATTGACCATGAGAGTAACTATAGCCCGAATATGCTCTTCATTCAGAGAATGGAAAACTATAGTTTCATCGACACGATTTAAAAACTCCGGTCTAAAGGTCCTCTTTAGCTCATCTAAAACTCTATCCCTCATCTCAGCATAACTCTTTTCCTCTTCCTGAACCGGTTCAAAGCCCAATATTTTCGGTTTTTGTATAAGGTTTGCACCCACATTGGATGTCATTATAAGTATGGTGTTCCTAAAATCTACAGTTCGGCCTTTTGAATCGGTCAGCCTGCCGTCTTCAAGAATTTGCAGCAAAATATTGAAGACATCAGGATGAGCCTTTTCTATCTCGTCAAACAGCACCACTGAATAGGGCTTGCGTCGGACTTTTTCGGTAAGCTCCCCACCCTCTTCATATCCCACATAACCGGGAGGTGCACCAACCATTCGGGATACTGCAAATTTCTCCATGTATTCAGACATATCCAGCCGTATCATAGCGTCTTCATCGCCAAACATTGCATCAGCCAAAGCCCTGGCCAGTTCTGTTTTACCAACACCGGTAGGCCCTAGGAATATGAAGGAACCGATGGGTCTTGCGGGATCCTTGAGGCCTGCATAAGCCCTTCGTATAGCCCTGGCAATGGCTACCACTGCTTCATCCTGGCCTATGACCCTATTGTGCAAAATTTCCTCCATATTTAAAAGCCTCTCGGATTCTTCTTCCGCCAAACGCTTAACTGGTATACCGGTCCAACTGGCAACAATCTGAGCGATATCTTCTTCGGTTACAGTGGAGTTGTCCAGCTTATGATCCTTTTGCCAACGTTCTTTTAATTTTCCTACCTTCTCTTTGACCTCTTGTTCTTTATCTCTAAAATTAGCAGCCTTTTCGAATTCTTGAGCTCTGATAGCTGCATCTTTTTCTTTACGAATAACTTCTAACTCATCTTCCATTTCACGAAGTTCCGGTGGAGTTGTCATCGTTTTCAGACGTACTCGAGAGGCCGCTTCGTCAATGAGATCAATGGCCTTATCCGGTAAAAACCTATCAGTGATGTATCTATAAGAAAGCTTTGCTGCGGCTTCCAGTGCCTCATCAGAAATCTTAACCCTGTGATGGGCTTCATATCGGTCCCTTAGACCTTTTAAAATCTCAATGGTATCTTCCACCGTAGGTTCATCGACGGTAATGGGCTGGAAGCGCCGTTCCAAAGCCGGGTCCTTTTCTACATGTTTTCGATATTCGTCAAGTGTAGTAGCACCAATGGTCTGAATTTCGCCACGGGCAAGGGCTGGTTTTAATATGTTTGATGCATCGATTGCTCCCTCGGCGGCCCCCGCTCCTATGATTGTGTGCATTTCATCAATGAAAAGTATAACATTACTTGCCTGTTTTATCTCATTCATAATCTTTTTCAGGCGCTCTTCAAATTCACCGCGGAATTTGGTTCCAGCCACAAGAGAGGCCATATCAAGGCTTACAACTCTCTTGTCTTTTAACAGCTCCGGTATGTCTTGTTCGATAATCTTTTGAGCAAGGCCTTCTACTACAGCGGTTTTTCCCACCCCGGGTTCACCGATGAGGCAGGGATTATTCTTGGTGCGACGAGTAAGGACTTGTATCACTCGCTCGATCTCCTTCTCACGGCCCACCACTGGATCCAGTTTGCCCTCGGTAGCAAGTTCCGTAAGGTCTCGACCGAATTGATTTAACGTAGGAGTATTGGCCGGTCTTTTGTAGGCTCCATGACCCTTTGTATCCCCCAAAAGATTTAGTACTTCCGCTTGAGCTATATCCAAACTGACACCCAAATTGGTCAGCACCTGAGCTGCAACACCTTCACCCTCCCTAATAAGTCCAAGTAAAATGTGTTCAGTACCCACATAATTATGCCCCAGTTTTCTGGACTCGTCCATAGCAAGTTCCATCACTCTTTTTGCCCTAGGTGTGTAACCAATAGGACCCTGTATCGCAAACGGGCCTGCACCTATCATCATTTCGACTTGGTTTCTAACCTTTTTTGCATCTATTTTTAAATTATTCAAGGCTCTTGCAGCAACACCTTCACCTTCTCTTATTAAACCTAAAAGTAAATGTTCAGTGCCTACTACATTGTGGTTGAGGCGTCTGGCCTCTTCCTGAGCGTAGACAATTACTTTTTGAGCTCGTTCAGTAAACTTTCCGTTCATGATTTCACCTCATTTTCATTTTTTGCCTTATGAAATCCGCCCGGTATAAATCCCGTTCCATAGATGTCTGGACATCTTTAGACATTTCCTGTATATAAGCTGGACCTGTCATAATAAATAAACCGTTTAAAACCGAGGGTTTCAAGTTTTTAATAATACCCATATCCACACCCAATCTCACATCTGATATATACGCTAAGGCTTCTTGGGATGAAACGAGTTTGGCATTGGTCAACATGCCATAAGACCTAAGTATTTTGTCCTCTAAGCGAATTCGTGCTTCGCCCGATAGATTCTGTCTTATTTTGCGTTCACTCATTAGTATTTGACGGGCTACACCCACTACATTTTGTATTATATCTTCTTCTGATTTGCCCAAGGTTATCTGATTGGAAATCTGATATAAATTGCCTTTGGCCTGAGAACCTTCTCCGTAGATACCGCGCACTACCAGCCCCACTTGGGATATGGTGGAAAAAATCTGCCCAATCTGATCCATCATCGTCAGTACCGGCAGATGCATCATTACCGATGCTCGCATACCGGTTCCCACATTGGTCGGACATGCCGTCAAATACCCTATTTTCTCATCAAAGGCAAAGTCAAGCTTTGCTTCAAGCAAATCGTCGATCTTATCAATTTTTTTTAAAGCCTCGTCCAATTGCAACCCCGGCAGCATCATTTGTATCCTTAGATGATCCTCTTCGTTTACCATTATGCTTACAGTTTCGTCTTGGTTAATAATAACCGCACCGTTTTTAGAATCGATCATATCCAGACTGATAAGGTGCATTTCTGAAAGCAGGGTTTTATGTTCTTGTGATAGCTCATTCATATTATATAGTTCAATATCCCGGGAAAAGACTGTATTTTCTTTTAAAGTCGAGTATACATTTCTAACTATTGTCTTAGCCTGTTGCTCCGACAGAAGATGGGGAAAAGGCACATCACTTATGTTGCGGGCGAGTCTAACCCGACTACTAATAACAATATCGCTGTCCGGCCCAGGTGAGTTTATCCATTTAATTCGGGATGGATCCATAAGATATTCCACACCCATTTCGACCATCTCCTATTCTGTATTCTTGTTTTGTTCTATTTGTTTTATTTGATCACGCAGTACAGCAGCACGTTCGTATTCTTCTGCATTTATGGCCTCCTGCAGCTCTCCTTTTAGACGGTTGATTTCATGTTTTATTCTAAGCTGGCCTCCGGTTCTTCTGGGCACTTTTCCTACATGATAGGTCTTGCCGTGAATCCTGCGTAGCAGGGGGTTCATCTGACCCTTGAATGTATTGTAACACTGACTGCATCCAAAGCGCCCTGTCTGGGAAAAACCTTGAAAAGTCAATCCACATTGACTGCATTTCAAATTATCCGTTATGCTCATAGAACTTTGCCCTGTAGGTTCAAAAAAGCTTGAAAGCAGTTTGCCCACTGAAAAACCGGCATCATCAAATCCGAAGGCACTAAGGCCCGTTGAAAATGATATGTGTTTTTGTTTTGCACATTCTTCGCAAAGGTGCATTTGAGATTTTTCATTATTAACTATCTTAGTGATGTGTACTGTCGCCGGTTTCATCTGACATTCTTCACATAGCATTATCATTCTCCCCTTTTCTAGCTTCAAAATCCATTATGGCAGTAATTATAGCTTTCATAATTCGTGCCCGGATTAGATTGCGGTCGGAATATTTCAACGGTAGATTATATTTATTTACTGCTGCACACAAGATTTTCATTTCTCTTTCTGTTATAACTGCTTCTTCCCACAATCTCTCAATAATGGCTTTGGCATTGGAACCGGAAATGGATTCACCTATGCATTCTATAATCTCCCTCAAAAACTCGTCTTCCCTTATTTTTAACTTTTTTATTCTAATATATCCTCCGCCACCTCGACGGCTTTCAACAAAATATCCACGTTCCAATGTGAAACGAGTTGTAAGAACATAATTTATCTGAGACGGTGCACATTGAAACTGATTTGCCATCTCATTTCTTTGTATTTCAAGAATCCCTCCAGGCATGTCATCAAACATCTCTTTGATAAAACCTTCGATAATATCTGAAAGGTTTGCCATAAAGTCCTCCTCTCGCAAGGATAAAAGCACCTTGAAAACATTTTGACTTTCTCTGACCTTTACTTATATTATATTTCAATCAAACAAAATTTGCAAGGGATTATTTCTAATCCAAGGAAGTTTTCCTTGCGTTCTGTCATAGAAGTACCTGAGCAAAAATCCATTAGGAAAACTCCGCCAAAACTATGTTCATTCGGGATCATGGTTTAATTAATAGAAAATAGCAGTAGGCAAGTGGTTTTTAAAAACCACTTGCCTACTGCTATTTTACTGATATGAACTATTTTAACCCTTACTTAAAACCGGGGGATCTGATCCCCATTATATAAACATTGAAAACCTTCCAAATACTTTCGGAAAAGCATTATAATCTAAATAACTTTGATCATTTTCACAACTTATATTCAACATACTCGCCCTCGCAAGGAGGACCTGCACAAATATGTATTATCTCTTCGTCAAAATCAATAATGAAACTAGCTACGGTTATGCCACGTCTTGTGAGGGGCAATTCTACATCCGACGGATGACGGCATATTGCGTAAGGATAGTTTTCATGATCGCACATACATTTCTTGATATGCTCAATTGTTATAGAACCATACTTTTCTCTGAGAAGATTGTTCAATCTCTCTCCTCTGGGGCTACTATCAAGTGCATTCAGCTCTGGGTTAACTTCAAAATGATTGGCATGTGTTATAATGCCATCTACTGGTTCAATTAAGTCACATTCATTTGGATTAGCTTCGACATTAATAGCACGTCCTTCTTTGGAAGCGAGTAGCATATTGTTAGAAACACTACGTTTAGAGTTAATTAACAATTCAATTGCTTCCTCAAAGGTCTTACAAGTAAAAACTTTTCTCCTAAGAAAGGTAACAGGAATACCAATTCCTCTGCTGTCATAAATTGATTGCAGTGAATTATTACAAAGTCCCAAACCATGAGAATTGAAGCCTTCACGTATAAGTTGCCCAGCTTCTGTCAAGCCCATAATTCTAGTGCCATCAGGCTCCTCTATATGTAAAATTACGATGTTATCCAGAATGCCTGCACGATAATCCCAATTTTTGACCAACAATGTTTTCCCACCATCAGAGGCTTCAGGAAGCACTACACATGTTGTGCACTCATTGTTACTATTAAACTTTGTTATCTCATAGCGGCAGTTGAGGACCATAATATCGTCCAAGTCTACTCCGGCACCTACAGCAATGCCCTTTGCTTCTAAAAAAATCTCCGGCATAACTTTTTTAATCAATGGAATGTATGAAATAGCAGACTCTCTAATTTCAGCCCAGCTCATATTATCGGTTTGGGCAAAGAATTCCATATAATCCTCTATGCCCGCTTGAATCTTCTCTTTTGCCTGCTCCCCATATTGTATACCTCTTTCATACGGGGTTGCCTTGTTTACTTTGATTAACTGAAAAGACCTCATGTCGTTTTCTCCTCTCTTGTGCGCCAAGACTTTTCTGCCTGCAAATATAGAATGGTAAACTAAACAAGCTATACATCAATGCGCAGAAAAGCTGTTGAAGACTAGAGCTATTATATTTTTAATCTTATTATTCTATAATTTATAAGCAACGAATTCACCTTCACAAGGGGGACCGGCACATATATAGGCTATACCGCCTTCAAGATCATAGATAATACCTGCCACTGTAATACTTCGCCTTCCTAGACGAATACTTACATCATGCGGATGGCGACATATTGCTTTCGGATAGTTTGCATGATCGCTTAGACACTTTATGATATGCTCGACATCAATAGAGCCGTGCTTTTCCCTTAGAAGCTGCTCAAGTCTATCGCCTCTCGGGCTGGTTTCCAGTGCATGGATCTCTGGCTGACGAATAAAATGATTTGCATGAGTTACAATCCCATCAATTGGATTAATCAGATCAACTCCCCCGGGATAAGTTTCCAAATCCACTGCCTTACCCGCTGATGATGCCAACATAAAATTACATGATACGCTGCGCTTGGCATTTTTTAGTAATTCTTTAGCTTCATCATAAGTTTTACAAGATAAAACCTTACGTCTAAGGATAGTTACCGGAATTCCGACTCCTCTGCTATCATAAATCGACTGTAGATTGTTAGCACATAAGCCAATCCCATAAGTATTAAAGCCATTTCGGATAACCTGACCTGCCTCCGCCAAACCCATAATGCGCATCCCATTCATCTCATCGATATGCACTATCACAATATTGTCAATAATACCCGCACGGTAGTCCCAATTCTGGCCAATATAAGTTTTATTGTCATTACTAGCCTCCGGAAGAATAGCAAAAGAAGTGCATTCGTTCAGTCGCGGAAACTTCGTAATTTCATAACGAGTATTAAGTACCATAATTTCATCCATTCCTACACCGGCACCGACCGATATGCCCCTTATTTCCTCAATAATTTCCGGAAAAGTTCTTTCAATCAGTAGAACATAAGTCATGGCATTTTTCTTAATGGTTTCCCAACTCATGTCACAGGTTTCGGCAAATAATAACCGATAATCATCAATTCCAGCACATATTTTTTCACTGGCCTGTTCACCATATTGCACTCCTCTTTCATAAGGCGTGGGAGCTTTAACCTCTATTAACTGAAATTTCGTCATATTTTCCCCTTTCGCTTCGTTTTCTATTTATATGTGTAAAAAAATATAAATAACCCATATCCCGCTACGCTACTTAAACCAGTAACAAACAGTGATTTTTACTTATATAAAAAGCAAGAGACAAAATGCTTAGGACTTACTTCTTTTAGTTCGAGCCCA
>CAZFME010000030.1:0-9668 GCA_964520055.1 uncultured Clostridia bacterium | reverse complement strand
CCCATATCCCACTACGCTACTTAAATCAGTAACTAACAGTGATTGTATAAAAAGCAAGAGACAAAATGCTTAGGACTTACTTCTTTTAGTTCGAGCCCAGGTTGCAGGCAATCTGATGTTGCTTTGGGGCAACGTGGTGCAAATCGACAACCCGGTTTAGGGTTAATGGGACTAGCGACCTCTCCCTTAATGATGTTCAACTGTTTGCGTTTCTTAAGGCTTGGAACTAGAATAGAATCAAGAAGTGCCTGTGTATAAGGATGTAAAGGATTTTCAAAAAGTTCGTCAGTAGTCGCCATTTCAACGCACTGACCAAGATACATAACGGCGATATCATCACTTATATGCTTCACAACACTAAGATCATGTGTAATAAACATATAGGTCAAATTCATACTATCCTGAAGATCCATCATCAAGTTTAATATCTGCGCCTGTATCGAAACATCAAGTGCTGAAACAGGCTCGTCACACACGATGAACTTGGGTTTTAGGGCAAGGGCACGAGCAACACCTATTCTTTGTCTGCGACCACCATCTAGCTCATGAGGATATGTATTGACAAAACGTTCGGCTAACCCTACGATACTCATCAGTTCAAATACGCGCTCTAAAATATCATTCTTATTTTTAAGGACTCTACAGACCTTAATAGGTTCGGCTATTATATCACTGACAGTCATACGAGGATTAAGCGAAGCAAAGGGGTCTTGGAAAATGATCTGCATCTGTTTGCGCATTTCTTTCATCTGCTTTTTGCTGTATTTCAGAATGTTATGGCCTTCAAAAAACACTTCGCCTCCAGTTGGCTCCAAAAGTCTAAGAATGACCCTCCCTAAGGTGGATTTTCCGCAGCCCGACTCGCCAACCACTCCAAGAGTTTTCCCCTTACTAATGTTTATGTTAACGTCATCCACAGCATGAAGTAGCCCATTTTTTGTATTAAAATATTTTTTAAGATTATTAGTTTTAATCAGAGGTACATTCATTTAGGTTTCTCCCTCCTAGTATTCTCTTCTCACTATAACTCTCTCCGGTCATGAGAAGAGATGGCACTTGATCTGATGCGTATTTTTTTTAATAACCTCTGGGGCGATTTTATTGCAGACTTCCATACAATGTGGACAGCGGTCTGCGAAACTGCATCCCGATGGTCGGGACGTTGGATCCGGCATCAGACCTTCTATGGGATTAAGTCTTTTTGTTTTCTTAGTCATATCGGGTATTGACCCGAAAAGACCAACTGTATACGGGTGATGGTGCTCACCTTCAAAAATATCTTCCACGGTACCAATTTCTATAATCTCACCGGCGTACATGATCGCAACCTCATCACAAATTTGTGCAACAACACCCAAATCATGTGTTATGAGTATCATAGAAGTTTTAAACTTCTCCTTCAACTCGTTCATCATTTGCAGAACTTGAGCCTGAATTGTAACATCAAGTGCGGTCGTCGGTTCGTCCGCCAATAAAAGTTTCGGGTTGCACGCAAGTGCAATGGCAATAACAATTCTCTGCTTCATACCGCCAGAAAATTGATGAGGATGGTCACTTTTACGTTCGGCAGGTATTCCAACAAGTTCCATCATTTCATCAACTTTGGATTCTAGAGTAACATTGTTTAGTTTTGGGTTGTGCAGTTTTATAACTTCAGCAATCTGCTCACCAACCGTATGTATCGGATTAAGGCTGGTCATCGGATCCTGAAAAATCATTGAAATATCGTTTCCGCGTAACAGTCGCATATCTGCCTCAGAGAGTTCCAGAAGGTTTCTGCCTTCTAGATATATTTCACCGCGCTTTATAATACCGACTTTGTCCGGCAAAAGCCTCATAATGCTTAATGCCGTTGTTGTTTTGCCAGCACCGGTTTCACCGACAAGTCCTAAGGTTTTACCCTTTTCAACATTTAAATTAACTCCATTAAGAGCATATATTTCATCATCATCAGTTCGATACATTACATGTAAATCTTTTATTTCCAACAAGCTTTCTGCCATACCATATCCTCCTCCTATAACTCAAAGAATTAGTTCTTCAATCTAGGATCTAAAGCGTCCCTTAAACCGTCACCAAGCAGCGTAAGCGACATAACCGTGAGAACTATTGCAACACCTGGGGCAATGGCAAGGTATGGGTGGTATCTCAGCTGACTTTTGGCCTCAGATAACATCGAACCCCATTCGGGAGTTGGCTCCGATATTCCAAGCCCTACGAAACTGAGGGAAGCAATCGTGATAACCGACCTGGCCACAGTTTGGGTCACCTGCACAAGAATCGGCCCCATAGCATTTGGAAGAATATGCCTAAAAATAATCCTTGCATCACTTGTACCACACGCCCGAGCAGCTTCTATGTACTCCTGTTCTTTTACACCTAGTACAGAAGATCGCACTATTCTTGACATTCTAGGTGTCTGAGAAATACCCATAGCAAGAATTAGATTAAACATACTGGAACCTAGAGCTGCAACGATAGTTATAGCCATAAGAGTATTAGGTATGGCAAGAAACATATCCATTATTCGCATCAAAATATTATCCACCGCACCTCCATAGTACGCAGCGGTGGCCCCTATCAACGAACCAGCAGTTAAAGATATGCAAATAGTTGCTAAACCTACAAACATTGATATTCTACCACCATAAATAATCCGTGCAAAAACATCACGGCCATACTGATCCGTACCCAAAACATGCTCTTTCGAAGGGGGTTGAAATCGAATGGATAAATTATGTAAAATTGCTTGCTCCTCATAATTAAGGTATAAATCGGCACTTAGAACAGCAGTCATCATAATCAAAAATAGCACCAAACCAAACATCGCCAAACGATTTCTTTTTAAGCGCATCCAGATCGTTTTTACCTGACTTTTCTTTTTGTATTGATGAACTTTTGCAGCAGACGTGATCTTTGCCGCAGATGTATCGTTTTTTAAGTTGATCATTGTCCCACCTTCTTTGCCTTTGTCGTTACATATTGCGACTTAAGCCTTGGATCAATATAGGCATAGATGATATCAACTAGGAGATTTATTATACTCGCAATAATAGCTGCGAATAAAACCGAAGCAATAACCATCGGAGTATCCTTTGACCTTATAGAGTTTATCATAAGTTGCCCCAGCCCCGGTATCGCAAAAACTTGCTCTATAACAATGGTACCTCCTAGTGCAAAGCCAAAATTGACACCTATTATGGTAACAACCGGTAGAAGAGCATTCCTAAGAGCATGTCCAAAGATTACTTTGCTCTCTTTTGCACCCTTTGCTCTTGCAGTTCTGATGTAATCCTGTCGTATAACTTCAAGCATGGTAGAGCGTGTCATACGCAACAGAGAAGCCATAGTGCTTGATGAGGTTGCAATAGCCGGAAGTATGAAATGACGCCAAGTATCTACTCCCAGTGAAGGAAGTAACTTGAGCTTAAGTGAAAAAATAATTATCAGTATCATTCCAAACCAGAATCCTGGCATTGAGGTCAATAGCAATGAAACACCTAGTGCAATATTATCTGTAACTGTATACTGTTTTACCGCCGACAAAACTCCTATTGGCAATCCCAAGGTAATAGCTATCAACGTACTTACCACCGCAAGATTGAGGGTATATGGAAGACGAGTTGCAATCTCCTGGAAAACTGGTATGTTTGTCCTGTATGATTTGCCGAAATCTCCCTTCAGTGCATTTAAAACATACCGGAAATAGCGCACAAAGAAGGGGTCATTTAGACCCATTTCCTCTCTTAGCTCAGCATATTGTTCCGGCTTAGCTCCCTCGCCAAGTATCATCATCGCAGGGTCACCCGGCGTCATATTCATTATTGAAAATATAATAAAGGAAACCCCTAGTATAACAGGAATTATTAATAAAAGCCTTTTAGCAACATATCTAAGCATAATTGCTCCTTTCTAATAAGGTTGCAGCGGAGTAATATTCCACTGCAACCCCATCAGGATTACCTTGTAATAATTAGTAAATCTATCATATTATTTATCAAAATACATGTCACAGACTGAATATCTATAAACAGGATGTGCATGGAAATTTTTTATATTTGCATTATAGAACATATAAATAGTATCAGTATATATCGGAATCAGTGGCACATCTTCCTTGAGAATTTCATAAATCTGTCTGTAAAGCTCAAGTCGTTCATCGCTATTTGAACTGGTCCTTGCCTGTTCTATAAGTGAGTCAACCTCAGGATTTGAATAACCGGAGTAATTGTTCCCACCTCCGAGCATGCTACTATGAAATCTTCTGGTAAGCACACTGTCAGCGTCGCGAACGGTAGCATTGATCATGCGTAGACTAGCAACAAAGTTTCGTTTGCCACCTACATCTTCAAGATATGCGGCACGCTCCATCTTATCGAAGGTTACGTTAATACCGATTTTTCTCAGCTGATCCTGAACAACCTCAACTGGCTTCATATAAGTGGCCGATCCCTGCATACTGAACACCACATCAAAACCGTCCGGATATCCCGCATCTGCAAGCAAGGCCTTTGCCTTGTCAAGATCCTGCTCATACCACTCGAAATCATCAATATATCCAAAAACCGAAGTCGGGGCCAAACAATTTGCCACCTCAGCGTAACCTTCAGCTCCACCGATGACAATATCATCTCGATTTAAGGCGTAAGCTACAGCTTGCCTAATCCTCTTATCGGTAAAAATCCCATCAGTAACATTAAATGTGATATGGTGCAAACCAACACCTGGACACTCTACATATGCTATATGATCGAGATTTTTCATATGTTCATAGTCACTAGCGGCAACTATGTAATAGCAATCAAGAGTGCCATCCTCAAGAGCAATGGCTCCTGATGCAGCATCGGGCACAAGCTTATAAGTAAGATTCTTAATATAGGCCGGGCCACGATAGTAATCATCAAATCTCTCAAGGATTAAGGCATCACCGCTCCTCCACTCTACCATCTTATAAGCACCAGTACCGCACGGATTTCTTGCAAAGTCAACTCCGGCAGCCTCAGCTTCCTCCACGGCTCTTTTGCTAACAATGCCATAAGTCATATTGGTCATGACATCGAGAATTGGGCCATAGGGGTATTTAAGGACACACTTTACGGTCATATCGTCAACCTTTTCAAAGTGATCTATGGCTTCGCTGATACCGCTTGAATAACTGGATTCGAGAGACCTTTGAAGGGAAAAATATACATCATCAGCTGTCATAGTATCGCCGTTATGAAACTTTACACCTTCTCTAAGGTAAAACATTACCTCTGTATTGTCTTCGTTAAACTCCCATTTTTCGGCTAGACCTGGTACAAGTTTGTTGTAATCCTCAGGATCCTCCTTAACAAGTGCATCATAAATCTGATACATCATCATGTGAGTAACGGTATCTTTACTTTTTGCAGGGTCTAGAGATGATGGTTCTGCATTAACACCCCATAATAACGAATCCTTGGCACTTACAATCTCTCCAGAAGTGCTGGGAGTTGTGGTTGATGATGGCTCAGGGTCACCTGAAGAAGGTGTTTTATTAGCACACCCTACGAAAACCGACATAACCATAACAATAGTTAAAATAAAGCTGATTTTGCGTTTCATTTTCTTCCTCCTTGTTTTTTTTACTTATTTGGATTAAAAAAAACTAAAATTATTGCTGTCAGTTGAGTTTATGCCGTTATTATTTAAACCCCAAAAAAAATACATCTCTTACTTTTGTATTTTGATTTATTTACTATGATCATTTATAATATCGATATAGAAGAATATCCTAAAGGAGACTTAGATATAAAATCAGAAAACAATAGTCTTACTTTACAATAGAAATATATCGTACCGCAGCATAGCTGCAATTAACACTATTATAATTCAACCTATTTAAAATTTGAAATATTTATATACAATAACCCCTATAAGAGTTTGTTATAAGTCATATTTAATGGGAGGTACACACTTGAACCTTCGAAATATAGAATATGTTTTAAGCATTGCAGAAACCGGTAGTTTTTCAAAATCAGCTAAGCATCTTTATATAAGCCAACCAGCACTCAGTCAGGCAATTCTACGTCTTGAAGATGATCTTGGTGTAAAGCTGTTCATACGACGCGATAACGAGACCGCTCTTACAAGGGCAGGAGAGCTTTTCGTAAAAGATGCGAAAAAGATTTTGATGATAAGTAATCAAATTAAGAAAAAAATGGAAGATATCCAGCAAGTTCGTGATGGTCGTATTGTTTTCGGAGTATCGCAATATAATGGTCAAATATATTTTTCAAAAATATTTCTTGAATTTAAAAAACGCTATCCTAATATCAAGATTTGTATCGTCGAGGATTATTCTGCTAACCTTGAGCGCGAACTATTAACGGGAAAATTGGATTTTGCCATGTTTACATTGCCTATGATCTCTGATGGGCTTGCATATGAACATTTGTTTTACGAAGAAATCCTTCTCGCTGTTCCGCCAAACCACCCGATTAATGCTACTATTAAAGTCAAGCCGGATCAATTCGGCAATGTTAAACTTTTATGGTTTAAAGATGATAATTTTATCTTGATGAAGCCAAGACATAGGTTCCGCATGATTCAAAACAATTTATTCCTTAAAGCAGGTTTTGAACCAAAAATTGTATTCGAGAGTAGAAGTGGCAACACAATCCAATCTTTTATTACCGGCGGGGTTGGAGTAGGTTTCATTACAGTAACGCAACAGCGTAATACACCTCGCGAATGGCAGTCAACATACTACCATCTTGAAGATATCGATGCCAGAAGGGAGCATGTTATTGCATACAGCAAAAACGGATATCTTTCGCATGCTGCTATTGCATTCATTAGCTTGGCAAAAGAGCTTTGTGCAGAGTATTTTAATTATCAGCAAGATCTAATCATTAGATAACCCTGCTTTGACCTTAAAGCAGGGGGTAAAAAAGTTGCAGAAGTATATAATTAAAAAACAACCAATCAGATGAAAACCAAAGTATTTTCATGATTCTGTTGGCTGTTTTTTTTCATAAAAAAACAGCGTCGCAAACTACTTAATAATAGTTTTGCGACACTCCTTTATTACCGTTTCTTCTTTTTCTTTGAAGTTGCTATTTCCTCAGAAATCTCAATGAGACGATTAGTTCTTTGTTCCTGGTCTTCAGAGGAAGTCCACCCCATCAAGCTGGGGATTATCTCACCATACATGGTATCATCGAGCAGTTGGTCTTCTACAAGACTATCAACTTTTTTTTTGTGGATATCCTCAACTCGATTGGGAGTAGGACCTATATGCATTTTTTTTCGAGATCTGACCATATCGTGCCCTCCTTTATCATGAATAAATCGTACTTTATCCGGTTACATGTCATGCTATATTTAAGCTTTTCCTTAAATTAAAACTTAAATACAAGCAAGGAGGGAACATATTATGGAAATATTATTCTTTATTTTTTTCACTTTCAGCTATTATTTTTTCGGCAATCATTGCAGGTGTCTCTTCGTAATGACTGAAGGTTGATGCAAAAGAACCTCTGCCTTGAGTCATGGAACGTAAATCCGTAGCGTAACGAAATACTTCAGACATGGGTACCTGGGCTTTAATGTGCTGCACACCATCTTTTGGCTCCATGCCCATTACCCGACCACGGCGCTTATTTAGATCACCGATAATATCACCCATGTAGTTATCAGGCACAACTACCGTCAAATCCATTATGGGCTCCAAAATTACAGGTTTTGCTTGAACCGCACCTTTTTTAAAAGCCATGGACCCTGCTATTTTAAAAGCCATTTCTGAAGAATCTACAGGATGGAAAGAGCCGTCATATAAAATTACCTTTATGCCAACCATGGGGTAACCGGCCAGCACTCCTTCTTTTAACGCTTCACGGATTCCCTTTTCAACTGCAGGAACATATTGTTTCGGTACGGCACCGCCAAAGATTTTATCTTCAAATTGAAAATCTTCTTCGATTTCTGCGGGCTGAATTTCCAGCCATACGTGACCATACTGACCGCGGCCTCCGCTCTGTTTCTTATGTTTACCTTCAATTTTTGTAGTTCCCCGGACGGTTTCACGGTAGGGAACTTTCGGAGCATCAAGTACCATTTCCGAACCGAACTTATTGGCAAGTTTTGCTCCCAGCACCTCCAGATGAATCTCACCCATGCCGGAAACCAAGAGTTGCCCAGTCTCATGATCTTTTATGACTTCAAAAGTCTTATCTTCTTCCATGAGCCTTGAAAGGCCTGAGGATATTTTTTCTTCATCACCGGAGGCCTTGGGCTCTGCTGCAAGGGATAACACCGGTTTAGGAAAATCAATGGGCTTGAGGAGAATCGGATTTTCCTTATCAGCAATGGTATCATTGGTAGTAGTGTTTTGCAGTTTAGCTACAGCAGCTATATCTCCGGCATATAATTCAGTGACATTTTCTTGTTTTTTGCCTCTCATTACATAAATCTGACCGAATTTTTCATTTTGGTCTTGAGTAACATTGTAAACAGACGAATCAGATTTTATGCTGCCTGAAAATACCTTAAATAACGTCAGTTTACCCACATAGGGGTCTGCCATTGTTTTAAACACAAGTGCGGAAAACGGTTCATCAGCTTTGCATTTTCTAGTAATTTCCTCATTGCTGCCGGGTTTTATTCCTTTTTCAGCGTTACGGTCTTCAGGTGAAGCAGCATAACTTAAAATTATATCCATCAGTAAGTTGATCCCCTTATTTGTCAGAGATGATCCACACAAAATAGGATAGATATCACCGGCAAGCACACCGGTTCGCAGACCTTTTTGGATTTCTGCGTCAGTTATTTCTTCACCTTCTAAGTATTGCATCAAAAGATCATCATCGGTTTCCGCCACGGCTTCAACCAGCATCGAGCGATAGTTTTCCATAGAATCCTTTAATTCGTCGGGAATAGGACATTCCTTTAAATTTTTGCCATCAAAACTGTAGCCCTTCTGCGATACTATATCCACAACACCCTTGAAGTTTGCTTCAGAACCTATTGGAAGCTGCAGCGGAACTGCTTTAGAACTGAAGAATTCCCGAATTTGGTCAAGGACTTTATTGAAATTTGCGTTTTCCCGATCCATTTTATTTATAAAAAATATGCGGGGAAGATTTGCATCTTCGGCATATTTAAATACCTGTTCAGTGCCCACTTCTACACCGGATACGGCACAAGTTACCAAAATCGCGTTTTCCACAACCCTGAGGGTGCTTTTAACTTCACCCACAAAATCAAAATATCCCGGAGTATCGAGAATATTGATCTTTGTGTTTTTCCACTCACAGGGAGCAAGTGTTGCACTTATGGAAATCCTTCTTTTAATCTCTTCCGGATCATAGTCACAAACTGTACTGCCTTCATCAATTTTGCCTAAGCGATCAGTACCCCCTGAATTATACAGCATAGCTTCGGCTAAGGATGTCTTCCCGGAACCACTGTGTCCAATCAGACCTACGTTCCTTATCATGTCGCTTTTATAGTTTTTCAAATCTGATCTCCTCCTTAAATGTTTGACTTACCGAAATTATATAAATATGCTCAGTATATTATTCTACTAATATAAACCGTTTTCCTGCTAAATATGTTATGGAAAAAGTTTATTGTTTATCACACCCTACTTTCCGATTACCTTATGAAAATAATATCATAATCTGCATTCTTGGGCAATATAAACT
>CAZFME010000029.1:0-19277 GCA_964520055.1 uncultured Clostridia bacterium | reverse complement strand
TGTCAGGGAAAGCTTGTTCATCCACGGAATAAATAAATGCCAGGATTTCTGCTACGGTCTGATAAGGCTCCTATGTACTTATAACCAGCATAACAAGGTCTTGAAGCAGATTTTATCAAAAAAGCCGTTCAGGCCTTTGTTTTTTTTACACAATTATGTCAAAATAGGAAGGAGTTTTGACATAATTGTTGAATAATAGAATATACAGCACATGAGCAGGGAGTGAGCTTGTATTGACTGCTATGAAAAACCTTGAGGAGTATTTATTAGAGGAAAAATACATGACACAAACCGAGCTAAATAAAGTTAAAAAAATACAAATAGCAAATGACAAAAGATTAGATGAGGTAATCATAGAAGAAGGTTTTATTTCAGACAAAGATATGACAGAAATATTAGCACTTAATACGGGTTTACCTCGTGTCAACTTAAATAAGCTATATGTCAGCCCAGATGTGATTAGATTAATACCGGAGTATTTAGCAAGAAAGCATACGGCCTTGCCAATAAAAAAAGATGGCAATTCATTGATATTGGCACTAAGTGATCCTTTTAACATATTTGCCCTTGATGATATTAAAATTGTTACAGGTTATGATATACAGGTAGTCATTGCTACAAAAAACGAGATACAAAGAGCGATAGATACTTATTATAAACCATATTCAAATTTAGTGATAAATGAAACTGACAATATAGATGAAGAGTTGGAAGAGGCGGAAAGAGCTCCAGTAATAAAATTAGTTAATACTTTGATACACCAGGCAGTTAAAAAAAATGCCAGTGATATTCATATTGAACCTCAAGAAAAAAATGTTCGTATCAGGTATAGATTAGATGGTGAACTTGTACAAATAATGCTTTTTAACAAAGCATTACTTCAGCCGGTAATAACACGTATTAAAATAATGGCAGGCCTGGATATTACAAAAAAAAGGTCTCCCCAAGATGGGAGCTTTAAACTTACAGTAGAAAACCACATAATCGATATTCGAATATCGACGATTCCAACTATTAACGGTGAAAAAGCCGTATTAAGAGTACTAAATAGAGACAGATTCTTGCTTAGTATAGATCAACTAGGTTTTAGCAAAAATCAAAGACATAACATTTACAAGATGATAGGCTTGCCTTATGGTATGAACTTGGTTTGTGGTCCAACAGGCAGCGGTAAAACTACTACACTTTACTCGATGTTAAATTATGTAAATAAACCGAATAAAAATATTATAACACTTGAAGACCCGATTGAATATGCCTTACCCGGTATAAATCAAGTACAAATCAATCCCAAAAGCGGTATAACTTTTGCTAATGGGTTACGTGCTATCTTAAGACAAGACCCTAATATCATAATGGTTGGTGAAATAAGAGATCGAGAGACCGCTGATATTGCCATAAGAGCAGCACTCACCGGACATTTGGTTTTTTCTACTTTACATACCAATAGTGCATCAGGAGCGATTGCAAGACTTTTAGACATGGGAGTTGAGTCTTACCTTTTAACTTCATGTCTTGTAGGAATAATTTCGCAAAGATTAGTTCGCAAGATTTGTACTATATGTAAAGAAGAATATGTGGCATCAGAAAGTGAAAGTGCTTATATGGATTTTAAATATCCGGGTATTAGCCTTTTTAAAGGCAAGGGATGCGATTCATGCAATTATACCGGTTATAGCGGCCGTACAGTAATAGGAGAAGTAATTAACATACATGCATTGCACAGAAAATTAATTTCAAAGCAATCCACATTACAAGAAATGGATGAAGTCTCCCGCAATCTTGGTTATGAAGATATCAAGGACAATGGTATAGAACTGGTCAAAAACGGCATCACTTCTCTTGAAGAAGTAATGCGAGTAATCTTTCAGGAAAGCCTCGATTAAGGATTGATGTTATTGGCCCTTTTTTACTACGAAGGAAAAAATTTTTACGGTGAGAAAACTAGTGGTATATTTGAAACTGAAAATAAAAATTCTGTTGCAAAAAAGATAAAAAATCAAGGTTTTATACCGGTTAAAATTAGAAAAATTAAAACAAATAGTTTTTCGTATAAAATAACTACCTTTTTAAATAAAGTCAACCCAATGGATTTAGCGGTGTTTTGCGGGCAATTTGCGGTGATGCTCGATGCGGGTGTGACCATTTTAGAAAGTCTTACTTCTATAGCAAAGCAAACGGAGAATAGGAAAATACGTGATACCATAATCGACCTAACTTGGCATATAAAGCGTGGTTACACTTTGGCCGAAGCTTGTAGAAACCATCACTATATATTTTCGGAAGTTTTTATATATGCGATTGAGGCTGGTGAGCTATCAGGAAATTTAAGTGATGTTTTAAAACACTTATCAATTTATTATTCTGATATTGCAAGACATAATGAAAAAATCAAAAGTACCATGACATATCCTTGCATATTGGGAGTTACATCTTTGTTTGTAGTAAATTTTTTAACAACTAGAGTTTTGCCTGTTTATGTAAATATATTTGCCTCAGCTGGAGCCGAATTACCTAAGAGTACCCAAATACTCATGTCACTGAGTTCAAATATAGCAAAATTATTCATGATAAGTTTAGCGTTATTATTTCTATTTCTATCAATAATGTTAAAATGTATTGAATCGAGAAAAATAGCATATCAGATTGACAGATTAAAGCTTTTAATTCCTTTTTTCGGCCAATTAATAAAAAAGACAGCTGCATCTAAAATGGCCCGAATTTTAAATATCTTAGTTTCGAGTGGTATTCCACTCTTAAAAGCTTTGAAAATTGCTGGCAACACTGTAAAGAATCAAGTCATAAAAAAAGAGCTTGAAAAAATCCAAATGGGTCTGAGACAAGGCAAAAACTTATCAGAACTAATGTCTGAAAAAGTTTTCCCTCCTATGATGGTGAAAATATTGGCTATAGGAGAAGAATCAGGTACACTTGACGAAATGTTTGGTAAAACTGCATCATTTTATGAAAATGAAATAGAAGTTCTTCAGGAAAGATTGATTACATTAATTGAACCAATGATCATAATAGTGTTAACCATTATTATATCTTTTATTGTTATCTCTGTGTTGATGCCAATGTTTGATATCTACAACCTATTTTGACAAGGATTATTTTGATATGACTTGCTCTTGTTATGAGAAAATCAAAGAATTAGTTAGGGGGAAATAAAAGTAGGTATCGCAATGAATATCAAATTAAAAATCCACGAGCAAAAAAAAGCAGATAAGGGCTATACCTTAATCGAGGTAGTAATGGTAATTGCACTGTTAGGTCTATTTTCTACAATTATACTTCCTGACTTTAAAAAAACCCTGGCGAAATATAAATTAGAAGTCGCTACCCGGGAACTTGCCCAAAATATACGATTAGCTCAGCAAAAATCCATAACTGAAGGTATTTCATATAAAATAGTATTCGATTTAAATCGGATGAATAATTATCAACTGCTTTGCGGTCGACGAGGTAAATTGATTAACTTACCTTCCGGAGTATTTTTTGATTGGACCACATATGCTGAGGTTGATAAAACTCTGGTATTTAATCCATCGGGAGCACCGAATCGAGGAGGCACTATTGCGATTACGAGTGGTAACAGCACACTTTATGTGATTGTTTCAATAGCCACCGGGAGGGTTAGGGTGGGGAAAGTTCCTCCGTGAAGGAGAGATGTAATTGTCTAATAAAGGTTATACTCTGATTGAAATCATTATGGCTGTAACCATATTAGCCTTAATAACAGTTTCGATAAGCACCCTTTTATCTCAAAGTGTATATTCCAATACAAAAAGCAAAGAAATAACGATTGCTACAGCTTTAGCCCAAGATAAAATAGAGGAGCTAAAGGCCTTATCTTTTGGCGAAGTTAGAGTTAAAATTGGCGAGCAAAATGAAGAATGTATAGATTCCAACGCTATTTATTTTCATCGAAGTGTAAGAATACAAACTGAGAATATAAATCTTTTAAAAATTACTGTCGAGGTACAAGGAGATAACGGAGTGGTAGAAATTGCTACATATAAGGGCAAATTTTAAGAATATAAAAGGTTTTACACTCATTGAATTGATTCTTTCATTGGGCCTTTTAAGCTTGGTCTTGATAACAGCCTTCACACTTTACAGTGCTGGGCGAAAAGCTTATGAGCGTGAGAATTATGAGCTTTTTGTACAGCAGAATGCAAGACAAGCTTTCTTATGGTTATCCACCTCCGTTAGGCAAGCTAAAAGTGTTGAGATAATATCTGAAAATAAAATAAAAACAATCACTGGAAACAGAGAAGTAATAACATATTATTTCGAAAACGGGGTGCTCTATAGGAGGAAAAACACAGGTACAAATCCAATAGCCGAGTTGAGTCAGTTAAGATTCACTCAACCTTCAGGTAAGCATTACGTAGAGATATCTTTATTAACAAAGACAAATGGTGCCGATATAGTAATGAGTACAAAAGTAACACCTTTCGGTTCCTGGGTAAATTAAAAAGAATTTTCATATATTTGATTCTATTTTTAAAACATTATTCTTATAATTTTACGGTCAACATATAGTATGCTGTACTATAATTAGAAACGATAGGTAAATATTTACAAGTGAAATAAGAATTTATCCTTTGCCTAATAATTCTATAACTCTATTTTATTTATATCAGGGTATCCCTTTTAAATAAATATGAATTATATTTTATAGGCCATTAAGAATATGAGTCTAAATATATTATACGAGGGGAATAAAAATGAGGGATGAGCAATTAAAATTACAAAACTATATGGAAAATGTGGTAGCTTTATTAATGGATGAGCTTATAAAAGACAGGGATATGTGCAAATGTGAACACTGCCGTTTGGATATAATGGCAATTGCTTTAAATAAATTACCTCCCAAATACACCGTAACAAGAGAAGGTGAAGTCTATGCCAAAATTGATCTTTTAAGTAGGCAATATCATACAGATGTTATTATTCAATTACTTAATGCAATAGACATTGTTTTGAAAAACCCTCATCATGAGTCCTTTTGAGGCAAACAATGTTATTTAAATCAATATATACTGGGATAGATTTGGGAGCGGAGAGTATTAAAGTTGCATATTTGGTAAAGAAGGGAAACAAAAAAACAGTAACAAGTCTTTATCAAATGGAAAATCCAATAGGCAAGACAGCCTTTAACAAGCCCGAAGAACGAGATATCATGAGGCAATGTTTTACAAAAATAAATGAGCAGTTCCCCTCTAATGGTGTGGTAATTGGAGTTTCCAGTAAACATGCCATGTTTAGGTATGTACATTTTCCGTTATTAAATAAAAAAGAATTAAAGGAAGCAATCTTTTGGGAAATGCAGGAATTTTCCACTATATTTAGTGGTGATTTCATAAGTGACTATGAGCTGATAAATAAAGAAAAAGACATGTACCATGTGTTACTGGTTGCGGTGCCGAAAGAAATAATTATGGATTATGCAAAAATAGCCGATAGTTCGGGATTCCCCTTAAAGGCATTAGATATATATCCTCTTGCCAATGCACGGGTATTAAAAGAGGGGAAAATATCTGACATAACGGCCATAATAGATTTGGGTTCAAGCCATAGTGAAATGACTGTTGTAGCTGATGGCAAGGTTATGTTTAATAGGGATCTTGATTTTTGTTATAGTAACGCGACTAACAGTAAAATGTCCAATATTATTTCAGCTAATAAAAATTGGGTCGAACTCGTCCAAAATGACCTTGGATTCCTACCTTCAGCTTATCAAAATCTTATTTTAGAAATCTCAAGAACTTTTAATTTTCATTCATTACAAAGTAAAGGCCGTCAAATCAAAGAGATCATTTTGATAGGTAAAGGCAGCAAGTTACACCATTGTAAAAATCTTTTTAAGAGCTTTTTTGGTATACAAGTTTATACCGGCAATGAGTGTAAATTTGATTTTATTAGCAAAAATATTAAAATTGATGACAATCATATGGATTTTTTTAGTGCCATCGGTTTTGCTTTAAGAGGTTAGAATATGCATAAACTAAATCTGCTTCCCAAGGAAGTGTTGATTAATCGATCAAAAAAGAAATGTCGTTTAATATTTATTTTGATAATCAGTATTCTGTCTGTAATATTAGTGTGTTCTCTGGTATTTATTAATAATTCGAAGAGTTTTCTTGAAAACGAAATTTATAACACCTCTCAAGAGGTAATCAATATGAAGGCAGAAATGCAAAATCGGAGTAATTATGAAAACATATTAAAGGATTATGAAACAAGACAGAACGTTTATAAAGATTTAATGAAAAGTAAATTAAATTACTCCCGAATCCTTAATCAAACTATTTTTTTAATATCGGAAGGAATCACTGTAAATGCTTTAAAAATAGATACATCCAATTACCTGAGGATAGATGGATATGCTCCCAGTATTAGCTATGTGGCTCAGATTATGGAAGACATAAAAACAATCGATGGTGTAATTGATATAACACTTGGGTTTACCCGTTTTGCAGAGACTAAAAATGAAATCGATCACTGCTATCATTTTGAAATAGTAATAAAGTTAACAGAGGACTGATAAATAATGTGGATAAATCTGTCAAAAAGACCTCTTACAAGCAGAGAGCGTAAACTCATACTTATCTTTATTATTTGTTTTTTATTCTGCTGTTTGTATTTTATACTTAACCATAAAATAATCAAGCTCAATGATTTAAGGGAGCAACTACAAGCAATTACTAATGAAAGCTCAGTATATAAACAGCTTTATGAAAACCCAATAGATTATGAAGAATTATTAGCTATATATAGCGATATTATTAAAAAGGTACCGATGAACAAAGATTTATCGGAGTTTTTGACAGATGTTGAAAAATGGGCAAATGAAAAAGATATTACCATAATTTCAATTAATCCTCAAAGCATGATAACAGAGGATGTTACAGAAGTTACAATTAACACCATCCCTTTTGAGATAACAATTAACGGTGGTTATGATTCGCTTTTGGATTTTATCAGTGAGTTGGAAAACTACTCAAGAATTTCACGGATTTATGGAATTGAATTAAATGCACCTACCGATGATTTAACATTCAAATCTTCATTATTATGGGAACTTGTAGTTAGGGTAAATTTATACTATTTACCTACATAAATTGAACACGAAAATTTAAAGCCCTATTCAAAAAAAAGGAAATATGATAGTATTATAAGGGAATAAGTATAAACCGCCGGGGAAATACTCACACTAGTTTAGAATCGTTTACAGCTTTTTATTTGAAGAGGGGGGATTATTTGCACAAGAATCGATTAAAAAAAATATCGGAAAAGCTTGCGAAAAACAACATAGATGTATTTATTATTAGCAAACCGGAGAACCAGTATTATATAAGTGGTTTCAGTGGTGAAGGTCTAACAATACTTACACGATATAAAAACTACATTATAACCGATTCTAGATATACCGAGCAGGCTAAAAATGAAGCATCTGATTTTGAAATCATTGAAAAGAAAACCGGCATTTCACCTTTTTCAATATCCTTTCAGATTATAAAAGAATCGGATTTGGGGAATATAGGTTTTGAAAGTCATTCATTGACTGTTAAAGAATATGATGAACTGGCTGAGAATTTTAAGAATATAAGTCTGATAAAAACAGATGGTTTTATTGAAGATCTAAGGGCTGTAAAGGATTCTTATGAAATTGAACTTATAAAATCGGCTCAAAAAATAACTGATAAAACTTTTGAGTATATTTTAGATTTTATAAAACCAGGTATAAGTGAGCTGGATTTAGCTGCAGAGTTGGAATTTTTCATGAAGAAAAACGGCTCTAAGAGTAAAGCTTTCCAAACTATATTGGTTTCTGGCCCCAGAACTTCGTTGCCACATGGTGTTCCATCTGAACGCATATTGCAGTCTGGGGATTTGGTTACTATTGACTTTGGTGCTCGCTTTTCTGGTTACTGTTCCGATATGACCAGGACCGTAATCATCGGAAAACCTTCTAAGCGACAACTGGCTATTTATAACACGGTTCTTGACGCTCAAATTAAAGCTATAGGGTCCATAAAACCGGGTTTATGCGGTAAAGATGTAGATAGTGTGGCTCGTAACTACATTTCAAAACAAGGTTTTGGTGAGTTCTTCGGTCATGGTTTAGGTCATGGTGTTGGCTTGGAGATCCATGAAACACCAAATCTATCTCCAAAAGGTGAAAATAAACTTTTACCCGGAATGATAGTAACCGTTGAACCCGGGATTTATGTAGAGGGTTTTGGCGGTGTGCGAATAGAGGACATGATTGTTATAACTAAAAATGGATTTGAGAATTTGACCAACAGTGAAAAACAATTAATTTGCTTATAGATGGAGGTGTTTTTTTGATATCAACCAATGATTTGAGGACAGGTGTAACCGTTGAAATTGACGGAGATGTTTATATAGTAGTCGATTTTCAACATGTAAAACCCGGAAAAGGTGCAGCTTTTGTCAGAACAAAAATCAAAAACATTAAAACAGGGCAAGTATTTGAAAGAACCTTCAGGGCGGGAGAAAAGCTCAATCGAGCTATAGTAGAAAGAAAAACCATGCAGTTTTTGTATTCAGAAGGTGATATGTTCTATTTTATGGATACTCAGACTTATGAACAATTGCCTATTAATAAGGACCAAATAGGAGATTCAATAAACTACTTAAAGGAAAATATAGAAGTGATGGTAATGTTTTATGAGGGTATTTCCATTGGCATAGAGATGCCAACTTTTGTCGAGCTTGAAGTAGCTCAAACAGAGCCCGGATTTAAAGGTGATACAGCTACCGGTGGGTCTAAACCTGCAACCCTGGAAACTGGCGCATCAGTACAGGTGCCACTGTTTGTAAATATCGGAGATGTTATAAGGGTGGACACAAGAACAGGAGAGTATTTAAGTAGGGTATAACATAATAAGGGAGGAATAAAAATGTATGATGTCAGGTTGAAAGTCTCTTATGTAAAGGGTCTTGCTGAAGGTCTGGAAATCGAAGATGATAAAACTAAAAAATTAATATCCGAGATAATAAATGTCTTGGATGAAATGGCTGAAGCTATTAATGATTTAAAAATAACAATGGACGATACTCAGGAATATGTAGAAAGCATTGATGAGGATCTAGGGGAATTAGAAGAAGAGTTTTATGATGATGATGATGATGATGATGATGATTTTGATGACTATGAAGACTATGATGATGATGATTTTGATTATGACTTTAATGATGACGAAGAGTTTGATTTTTGCGATGAAGATTTTATAGAAACTGATTGTCCTTACTGCCATGAAACGGTGTATATTGATGAAGATTTTATTGACGATGGCAAGGCTGAGTGCCCTAATTGTAAAGCGGTTATTGAATTTAATACCGAGAATAACAAAGATTAAAAAGTAAATTAATAAGAATTATTAAAAAGAGGGAAAATCCCCTCTTTTTTTTTATGTCAGTCATAATAAGCAAAAGCTTTAAATATAAATTTAATAAGAGGAGGACAAGATAATGAAAGTTACGAAAAATAAAAGAGCTGTGCAAAATGTTTTAGAATTTGAAATATTACCTTTATTACCACTTAATATAGCTGAATTAATAAAAAAAGTTTCCGTTAATCATCTTTTGCATTTAGAAGAGATTAGATTGCGGCCAACAAAGCCTTTAATGTTAGTACTGAACAATGAGGATTTTATGCTTACTCATGATGGGAAAACAACCAAACAATATAGTATAGCCTATCTTGTAACAAAAGACGATATTTGTAAAACTTTTCATTTTATAAGTCAGTGTTCAGTATATTCATTTGAAGAAGAGTTAAAAAATGGCTATATAACCGTATCTGGTGGCCATAGAATTGGATTTTCAGGTCATGTTCTAATGGAAAACGAAAATATAAAAACAATTAAACACATCTCAGGTTTTAATATAAGGATTGCAAGAGAAATAATTGGAGCTGCTGATATGGTCTTACCTTTCATAATAGAAAATGGGAAGGTGTTAAATGTTCTTATTGTTTCACCGCCAAAAGCCGGTAAAACCACGCTTTTAAGGGATATTGTAAGGCAACTCAGTTCCGGAGTTGATAGACTTGGAATAAAAGGTCTCAATATAGGCCTTGTGGATGAACGATCGGAAATTGCTTGCTGCTATGAAGGCATTGCTCAAAATGATGTGGGAATTAGAACCGATGTTCTCAATGGTTGTCCTAAAGCCAAGGGAATTATGTTACTGCTTCGTTCCATGTCACCGGATATTATAGCAACTGATGAAATAGGAAGAAATGAAGATGTCACAGCAATTGAAGAGGCGATAAATGCAGGGGTTGCCATTATTACAACTGTACATGGTTCGGATTTTGAGGATATAAGAAAACGACCTGCAATCAGAAAAATAATAAGCAGAAGATTCTTTGATCGATATATAATTCTGGGGACAAGTTCTGGTGTAGGAAGTGTTGAAGCTATACTGGAAAGTAACAGCCTGCAAAATATGATTAAAAAGGGAAGGGAGGAAATACAGTGTGGCTAAAATTGACGGGTGGCGTAATGGTAGTTATTTCGTGCAGTATGATGGGATTTATTATAGCAGGTAATTTTAAATACCGTCCGAAAACTTTAAGAAATTTGCAGGTAGCACTCTCTATGCTTGAAACGGAAATAAATTACGGACATTCACCACTTCCCGAGGCTCTTAAAAGTATAAGTAAAAAGTGCGAAAAAGATGTTGCAGAGCTTTTTGTTATAACAGCAAAAAACCTATCTTCCCGCAACGGTCTTACTGCTAATGAAGCTTGGGAAAAATCATTAAAAGATTTTTACATAAACTCTTATATTACGGATAATGACTATGAAATATTAATGGCTTTTGGAAAATATTTAGGTTCTACAGACAAACAAAATCAAATAAAAAATATCAAGTTGACTTTAGATAATTTAAGACAACAAGAAATTACGTCTATTGAAGAAAAACAGAAGAATGAAAAATTGTGGAAATATTTGGGTGTCTTATCCGGTCTCATGATTTTATTATTATTATATTAGCAAGAGGGGTGTTGAAGTGGATGTAGATATTTTATTTAAAATCGCCGCCATTGGAATAGTTATCTCTATCCTGAGTAAAGTATTGGATGAAGCGGGGAGAAAAGAACAAGCCCAAATGACCACCCTTGTCGGTGTTGTAATTGTCTTAATGATGGTAATACAGCTTATCAATCAGCTTTTTTCAAGCGTAAAGACCATGTTCCAGTTGTACTAGGAGGCTTTTTAATGGAGATCATACAAATTGTGGGATTGTGTCTGGTCACAACCATACTTGTAGTACTAATACGCGAGGATAGACCTGAAATAGCCCTTCAAATGAGTATAGTAGTTGGGGTTATAATTTTCCTGCGAATGATTGATCAAATTCTGATCGTAGTAGAACTTTTAAGAGATTTATCTCAAAAGGCAAATATTAATTATTCATATATTTCTACTGTTTTTAAAATTATTGGCATTGCTTATATTGCGGAGTTCGGTTCACAGATATGCAAAGATGCTGGTTCCTCTTCGATAGCAACAAAAATAGAATTCGCTGCAAAAATATTCATTATAGTTTTATCCATTCCAATTTTGATTACTGTTATGGATTTAATAATCAAAATCCTTCCATGAAGGGAGGCTTATAGTATTTTAAAAAAAATATTTTTAATCATTTTCATTTTAGTTGCGTCGTTCTTCCCAATAGCAACAGCAGCTATGGGAAATGATGAAATTATAAAAAAGCAATTTGATACAATCGAAAAAACAGAATTTGATTCCTTTGTCAAGCAGCTAAATTCAACCTATGCAGATTACATACCTCAATATGAGTTAAAGGACTTGATAAACGCTATTAGGGGCCAAAAACCCTACGATTTTAAAAGTCTGTTAAGAGGTATAGCAAGATATTTTTTTCATGAAATATCAATAAATCTTTACCTGTTAGGTGAACTTATAATACTTTCAATCATTTGTGCTGTTTTAAAAAATGCACAAAGCGCTTTCGAAAATAACAATATAGGAAAGATAACTAATGGTTTCACATTCCTAGTGTTGATAGTTATAGCCATTCAAAGTTTTGACATGGCTTTAAACGTAGGGAAAGATGCTATTGACAAAATGGTAAGTGTTATCCAAGCTTTATTACCGATAGTTCTGGCACTTTTAGCTTCCATTGGCGGAATTACTTCTGTGGCTGTTTTCAATCCATTAATTTTTATAGGAGTTTCTATTTCTAGTACATGGATTAGAAATATACTTCTTCCAATGATTTACTTTGCTGCTGCACTAGGGTTAGTGAGCAACATTTCAGATCGTTTTCATGTATCGTCATTGGCTTGTTTGTTAAAACAAATTTGTGTTTTTTTACTGGGTCTTTTTCTCAGTGCATTCCTGGGTATCTTAGTAGTTCAGGGGGCAGCTGCATCAGTGGTGGATGGAATATCAATTCGTACCGCCAAATTTGCTTCAAAAAACTTTATTCCCATTGTAGGTGGCATTTTCTCGGATACTGTAGACACAGTTGTGGGATGTTCTTTGATTTTAAAAAATGCTATCGGGTTTGTCGGGTTAATAATAGTTTTTTTAACAATTTTATTTCCGGTGATAAAAATCTTGACTATGGTATTAATCTATAGATTAGCCGGTGCTGTTATACAGCCTCTAGGGGAGGAGGCTATGGTGAAATGTCTAAATGATATGGCAAGCCACTTGGCTTTTATTGCAATTACAGTAAGCTCTGTTGCACTAATGTTTTTTGTGGCTATAACTGTGATAATTGCTTCGGGAAATATAACCGTTATGATGAGGTGAGTTCATGCTTAACACAATTAACCTTTGGATTAAACAGATTGTAATGGTGGTTGTATTTGCAGCTTTTATCGATTTCCTAATACCTGAAAATAAATTTCTCAAGTATATAAAAGTATTTCTGGGCCTTTTAGTTATGATAGCAATAGTTAATCCATTGGTGCCACTTCTTCAAAAGGGTGTATCTATTGATATAGAAATTCCACAGGGTTACAAAAACTTTGTAAATAAGTCAGGTATAAAACATGACTCAGAAGTCCTGAATAAAACAAACAACAAACTGACTATTGATGAGTATAAATTGCAGGTTGAAAAATACATAGCTCAAAAACTTGCTGATATGACTTTATATAATGTAAAAAGTGTAACAGCTCAAATCCATGAAGATTATACATGTGACAATTTTGGAAAAATAACGCAACTCTTAATTATACTAAGCAATATTCAAACCAAAGATGAAAAATCTGAAGCAGGAAAAATATTAATCGAAACTATCAAAATAGGAAACAGTGGAAAAAAGTTAAATTTTAATAACCAAAATCAGAATGATGAGTTTAAAAGCATAATAAAATATTTACATACAACATTTGATATTCCCAAAGAAAATATTTTTATAGGTTTGGAGGATTGAATATATGGACCAAAATCCAAACATAAAGTCGCTGGTAGAATGGATGAAAAACCCTAAAAATAAAACCGTAACAAGATTTATTTTGCTATTTGTTTTGGGATTGCTGATGTTATCTTTAGGTAAACTATTCACTATTAATGTCAATGAGAAAAAAAATATTTCAACTAAAAACATCACTGCCCCAGTGGAGCAAGATAAGGCTAATAAGGAACTAGCTTATGAAATTAAGTTAGAAAAGCAGCTGGCTGATTTATTGCGACAAGTCAATGGTGTGGGAGATGTTGAAGTTATGATTACATTAGAGGATAAGTTTATGATAGAACCGGCTTTCAATATTGTTGATACTGAAAAAAATTCCGAAGAAAAAGATAATGAAGGAGGTGTTAGATCAATCATTGAAAAGCAAACGAATAAACAGGTAGTGCTGCTTAGAAGAAACGGGGAAGAAGAAGCTATGGTCTTAAGGCAAACAACCCCAAGTATAAAAGGAATACTTATAGTTGCTGATGGAGCTTCTTCATCTAAAGTTAAAGAAAAAATCATTAAATCAACTGCTACATTGTTAGATATACCAATTTATAAAATCAGTGTATTAGCAAAATAGGGATCGAATTGTCATGGTAATATGATAAATTGCCGAGCTTTAGAGTCACAACAAACAGTTGGTTTCAGCAATTAAAATAAACTTTATTAATGGGAGGGAAAAAAGGTGCCAATTGTAATAAGAAAAAGAACCCTTTTGATAATTGTATTTACTACAATATTTATACTGTCGGTGTATATGATGTTTTTAGGTAACTTTCCAAAAGTAGTATATGAAAAACAGTTAGATTCTATAGACTTAGAAAAAGTATCAACATCTGCCGGTGATGATAATCTGGCTGCTCAAATTGCAAAAAACTTAGAAAGTGATTTTTTTATAGACTACAAACTCGAAAGAGATAGGTTGAGGGGTCAAGAAGCCGATTATTTAAGAGAACTGATAAACAACCTTAATGCCAGCACTGAATCTAAGGAAAAAGCGCAGCAGGATTTAATAGCCTTGTCTCAAAAAGTAGAGAAAGAGATGATTGTGGAAAACTTAATAAAAGCAAAAGGATTTGAGGATGCAGTCATTTTCTTTTCCGATGAATTTGTCAATATTGTAGTAAAAACTAATGGTCTTTTACCAAAAGACGTTGCCCAAATTACGGATGTTGTTACAAAAACCACTGGCATTACAGTAGATAAAATTACCATTATAGAAAGAAAATAGGGGATTCTAATTGTAATAGTGCATTTATTTTGCTATAATATCGTTAGGTTTTGATACCACTTGGAAGGAGAAAGTGCATGAACAATAAAGATTATAACAATGAAAAAGGTTCTATAAAAATAGCCGATGATGTTGTAGGTGTAATTGCCGGACTTGCTGCTACGGAAGTCGAAGGGGTAGCGGGTATGAGCGGAGGTATTGTCGGTGGAATTGCAGAGATTTTGGGACGCAAAAATTTATCCAAAGGTGTTAAGGTTGAGGTGGGTGAAAAGGAAGCTGCCGTAGATTTATATATGATTGTAAACTATGGTGTGCGCATACCAGAGGTGGCATGGAATGTACAAGAAAATGTAAAAAAAGCTATCGAAAATATGACAGGTTTATCCGTTGTCGAAATAAATATCCATATTCAAGGTGTGAGTTTCAGTTCTTCGACAAAGGATGAAGACAGCAAATAATATAATACCCCCTGATAGCAATTCAGGGGGTTAATTTCCTTTGAAAGGAGCCTTTAACATGAATTTATTTAACAGAATAGTATTTGCTATTTATGCATTGTTTTTTACTGTGGTGTCTGTTGTTTTAATTTTATTTTCTATTCAAGCAGTCGGTTTTGAATATTTTAGTACAAGCTTATCTATTCTATATGGCCGATGGGAAACCGGTGTTGTTGGCCTGATTTTATTAATTGTAAGTTTAAGATTTCTACTCTATGGCCTAAAATCTAGACAGCTTCCTGAAACCACTGTTAGAGACGGTGAGTTGGGAAAGGTATGTATAACTTTAAATGCCGTTGAAAGTCTTGTTTTAAAAGTTATACAAGACATTGAAAATGTAAAAGATTCAAAGATAAAAATAAAAAAACGGGAAAACGGCGTATCAGTATTGCTAAGGCTTACTGTCAACCATGATGTAATAATTCCGGAAATGACTTTCGAGCTGCAAAAAGCTATCAAAGATTACATAGAAACTACTGCAGGAATTTTCATCAAAGATGTTCGAGTAAGCATTGATAATGTTTCTAATCAGTCCAAACAAAAAGCGGCAAAATAAGGGGTGAACACGGGTGGACTTTTTATGGGAGTTATGGAATTTACATCGAGGTAAAATAATCGGGTGCATCTTAGGTCTTATAATTGCCATTATAATAATTACATTTGGTTTTTTAAAAGCCTTATTTATTATTTTATGTACCATAATAGGATACTATATAGGTAAATTTATAGATAACAAAGAAGATATTCGTGATATACTGGATAAAATCTTACCTCCGGGTAACAGATGAGGAGTGCCTTTTTTGAGCAGGAAAATTGCCAGAGAGCGAGCATTTAAAATGCTTTTTGCTATAGACATCGGTGAGAATACAATCGAGGAAGCATCAGAAATTGTGATTTGTTTATTAAAAAATGAAAACCAAAAAGTATTTATATTAAGTGAAGTAATGGGTGTATTAGAGAACCTGTCACAAATTGATAAACTCATAAACAAATATTCCGATGATTGGACGGTTAACCGTATGGCATCTGCTGACAGGAATATATTGCGCCTAGCAGTGTATGAGATGCTTTATTGTGAAGATATACCAATCAGTGTTTCTATAAATGAAGCCGTTGAAATTGCAAAAAAATATGGTGATGGGCAGTCATACAAATTTATTAATGGATTATTGGGCTCCATTGCTAAATATTGCTCATCCAAATAACAGTGTTAGCAGCATGGGCATTTATGCGGCTTTTAATAAGTAAATTAATATGTAAATTGAATGCATAACAAGCAAAAGATAATATTTTAAAAGGCAATACTGTAAAACCACCGTGCCTTTCGTTTGGGGGTACTATCTTGAAACCTGTTTTAACTGTAAGTGAAGTTACCAATATCATAAAGAATCTTTTTGACTCTGATGATCTTTTTAGACAAATATATGTAAAAGGGGAAATATCTAATTTCACACATCATATATCCGGACATATGTATTTTACTTTAAAAGATGAGAGGTCCCAAATTCGCTGTGTCATGTTTAAAAGCAGTAATATATTGCTTCCTTTTGTACCTGAAAACGGCATGAGCATAATAGCGTTTGGCTTCATAAGTGTCTTTATCAAAAGTGGGGAATACCAATTATATGTAGAAGATTTGCAACCTGATGGCATTGGGGCTTTACACATTGCTTTCGAAAAACTTAAAGCGCGACTTGAGAAAGAAGGCCTTTTTGCATCACAGCGAAAGCTACAGATACCGCTGTTGCCTAAAAAAATCGGTTTGATAACATCACCGACCGGTGCAGCAATAAGAGATTTATTGACTGTAATAAAAAGGCGATTTCCCAATGTGGATATTGTAATTGATCCGGTATTGGTTCAAGGCAAGTGTGCAGCTGTAGAAATCTGTTCTGCAATATCAGATCTCAACAATTTGAAGGATTTGGACGTCATAATAATTGGCCGAGGTGGAGGTTCAATTGAGGAATTATGGGCATTCAATGAAGAAACAGTTGCCAGAGCAATAGCAAACTCAAAGATTCCTATTATTTCCGCTGTTGGTCATGAAACCGATTATACAATAGCCGATTTCGTAGCAGATAAAAGAGCTCCGACTCCTTCAGCTGCAGGTGAAATTGTAGTGCCCGAAAAACGAATGCTGAAAAATGAAATTCGTCATATTAGTTTAAGACTGATTAACGGAATTTTAAATTATATAAGTGAAAAAAGACAAAAAATCGAGTATCTTAAAAGAACGCCAGTTCTTAGAAGGCCTGAAACTTATCTGATTAATAAAAGATTAGTAATCGACCAACTGTTAAAAAGGTTGCAAAAAGATGCTAACAATTACATCTCAAAGCAAAAAACACACCTCAAGCACCATATATCCAGACTTGAAGCCCTAAGTCCTTTATCCATACTGAAAAGGGGTTACAGCATATGTATTCATGAAGATACAAACAAGGTTATAAAACAGCCGGATAATGTAGAAATAGGCGACTCAGTCGTTATTTTATTAGCCGACGGAAGTCTTTTGTGTAATGTAAAAGATTGCAAGGGAAAGGATGATCAAAGTTGAATTCCGGTTATAAATACGAGGAAGCTTTGGCCCGGCTGGAGTATATAGCACAGCAGTTGGAAAAAGGTGATTTAACATTAGAGGAGGCACTTACCTTTTTTGAAGAAGGAGTCAAACTGGTTAAAATATGTTCAAAGATGTTAGATCAAGCCGAAGGTAGAATACAGATTTTAACAAAAGATTTAAACGGGGATATAATTATAAAAGATTTTAATGGAGGTTCGGAACTAATTGAATGATTTTAAAAAAGAAATGAAGTCCCTGGCACAATCTGTAGAGCAAGCACTGATAAAGTATCTTCCGCAAAAAGATGTGTTTCCGTTAAAGCTCCATGAAGCGATGCACTATAGCACCCTGTCCGGTGGAAAAAGACTCCGGCCTATTATGGTTATGAAAGCTGCGGAGTTTTTTGGAATGCCCTATGAAAAAGTAATGCCTACGGCTTGCGGTATTGAAATGATACACACCTATTCTCTAATACATGATGACTTACCGGTTATGGACAATGATGATTTCCGGCGAGGAAAACCAACATGTCACAAACTATATGGAGATGCTTTAGCGCTGCTTGCTGGTGATGCACTTTTGACACACGCTTTTGCAACAATGGCTAAAAATAGTCAAGTTAATGGTATATATTCTGATGCTGTTATAGACGTTATAGCAAAAGTATCATTGGCAGCAGGAGGATATGGAATGATTGGAGGGCAAACCGTTGACATTGCCTCCTCAGGGGAACATATCAGTAAGAATACGCTTTTTTATATAAGCACTCACAAAACAGGATGTTTAATAAGCGCATCTCTTTGGTCAGGAGCTAGGCTTGCAGAAGCACCAAAGCAAGACTTAGAAACAATCAGATGTTTTGGGGAAAAAATAGGGCTGGTTTTTCAAATTGTAGATGATATTTTAGATATAAAAGGCACTGAGACAATTCTAGGTAAACCCGTTGGAAGTGATACGAAAAATAAGAAAAATACCTTTGTGCATTTATTTGGTTATGATAATTCAGTAAAATTGGTTGAAAAGCTGTCTTTAGAAGCCAAAGAATTAATATCAAAGTATAAAAGTAATGATTTTTTCATAAAACTTACTGATTTTATTGTAAAACGGAATTATTAAATAAATTCTCTTGATGTTTTTTCACTATTGTTTATATCAAAAAAATGAGGAAACAGTTAATTTCAAATAATTCTGGCAATACGAATGGCTGTGTGATTTTATATTTTTATTCCCCAGGTTATCGCCGGGACTGCTTATGATCAGTGATGGATCTATTGATTCAGATGAAGAAGATGATGCTTTAGAAAAAGATTTACTTACAACTAAGTAGATATTTTTTTAGTGGCACGGTCAACGCATGAAGACATAAAATGGAAAAACACTAATTTTAGATAAACAATATTGACCAAGATAAAAAAGTATAAAAAAATTTACAAAAAACCTCCGAACTGGTAAAAATTACCTTGTACTTTTCTTTAAATTAGTGTATTATTGTATTGGAAAA
>CAZFME010000028.1:0-19549 GCA_964520055.1 uncultured Clostridia bacterium | reverse complement strand
TTGCTTACAATATAAAAATCGTCATAATCGCTACTATTTCTTATTTTTTGTGCACTCATTAATATTTTTGAGTATTCCGTCTCAATTTTATCTGTAGCAATATAGTGCTGATTGAAATAAGCGATAATACCGGAATGTTTCCTTGAATCAAACTTATCTAAAGCCAACACAGCCCTAGTGGCATGAAATATGGCATAATATGAACGATTTACCGCCTGTTTATATAAGTTGTTTTGAAATAATATTTTCGAACTTTTAGATCCTCCTCAGCCCTTTGTAGTCTATAATTACTGAGGACTTTCTCGTTATCTGGCATAAAGTTCAATCCCTTCATTTTCTACATTTGTATAGAAAGAAATAAATTCCGTATACTTATTGTACTTTTGGTATTCCTGTTCTAAGATTGATAACACCACTTTATATTTTATCGACAATTCAACTACTACATCTACAATGCAATCATGATATTGCTTTAAATTACTTTTGTCTTCATCAATAAGTAAGAGAATGTCGATATCAGACTCGTTGTCAGCTTCGTTTCTAGCATATGAACCAAATAGAATTATTTTCTTTAACTTAGATCCGAATAACATTAACATTCGTGCTTGTACTTCATTTAGAACATTCTTGATTTTATCGTCATAAATTTTTAATTCTTTTTTCATTAGGTTTCACCTCTTTTTTAGGTTAACCATTAAAATATATGCCTATATTGAATTATACCATCTATTTCAAATAAATAAACATATTTAACAAATCCGCCGAAAGTTTCGATGGACGGTGCCTGGCACCTAAGTTATTGAATGTTAAGAAAAGTCCAGTATAATACTGAACTTTAATTATCATTGTGGCGGAGAGGGGGATTCGAACTCTCGAACCGCATTTGTGCACGGTTACGCGATTTCCAGTCGCGCGCCTTCGACCAGCTCAGCCATCTCTCCATGCCTTTTTATATCGTTTTACCGCCCACTTGTTATCTGAGGCCGATATTCCTTGGTAAATTTCTGTATTGAATCAAGTCTAAATATGGAACCATGAATAAGATTTAAAGACGTTAGCTAAGTTGAAATTCATGGTATAATAAGTTAAAAAGCTAAGGAGTGCACTAGCGTGAAAAGTTATCGTAAAGAACTGTGGTTTGAAACCAAAAATCGGAGGGAATTTATAAATATTACCTCACAGGTGGAGGAGTGCCTTGCTGAGAGCGGAATAAAGCAAGGTTTACTCCTGTGCAATGCGATGCACATTACCGCCAGTGTGTTTATCAATGATGATGAAAGTGGGCTTCACTATGATTTTGAAGTTTTTCTTGAAAAACTTGCTCCGGAAAAGCCATATAGTCAGTACCGTCACAATGGGTATGAGGATAATGCCGATGCCCACCTGAAGCGCACTATCATGGGCCGAGAAGTGGTAGTAGCAATAACCGACGGTAAACTAGACCTTGGTCCCTGGGAGCAGATATTCTACGGTGAGTTTGACGGAAAAAGGCGTAAACGTGTACTGGTCAAGATCATAGGGGAATAAGATACAAGCCACTGGATATATAATAAATTTTCATTATATCAGAAATCTTATCCTAATAATTCTAAAAAGCCGCCCCACTCATGGAAGCGGCTTTTTAGAATATTAAGCATTTTTACGTCATTTTGCTCTTAAAGCCAATTCTCCGCATATTTGAAGAGCAACTACAAGACAAGTTTCGTCAAAATCGAACTTGCTGTTATGATGGTTAGAGGCGATTGGCGCTTTCACTTGAAAGTAGTTAGCCTTACCTCCCCTTGATTGGACTCTTTCCATAAAATAAGTAGCGTCATCACTTGCACCAAAAAAACCTTCATCTATTATCCGGGGAAGAGCCAGACTTTGACCCACTTGTTTTACCCTATGGGCTAATTCTTGATCCCCTTCGGCACTGGGAGCTATCCCGGCATACTGGAGATAGCATTTAAGATCGTACATGTGGGCACATGCTTGTAGTATTGTCTCTGCCCGCTCTCGCATGTAATCATTCAAGGCGGTGGTTTCCCCCCTTGTCTCGATTTTCATATGAGACCGGCCGGGGATTACATTGGTATCGGTCCCCGCCGTCAGTACACCTACGTTTATACGGGTCATTCCATCACTGTGCGGTGCTATGGCATGAAGGTTAAGAACCGCTGTTGCAGCTCCCAGCAGAGCGTTTTTTCCCTGTTGGGGAGAGGCGCCAGCATGTGCGGTCCGGCCTGCATAAGTAACATCCAACTTGGATGTGGCCAAAAAACCGGTTGTCCTCGCTACAAGGCTCATCGGGGAATCGCCACCAAAACCGATATGAAAAGCGAAGAAGTAATCCACATCGTCCACTACACCGGCTTCCACCATGGCCCTGGCACCCCGGACCCCCTCCTCCGCCGGCTGAAAGATGAGCTTGATGGTACCTGATAGTTTATCTTTGACATTCATCAACATCTCCGCCAATCCAAGCCCCACTGCTGTATGTCCGTCATGACCGCAGGCATGCATGATGCCGTCATGTATCGAAGCAAAGCCCTCCATATAGGGTTTATGGTCATTATCTTGAGCTTCCGAAATATTCAGTGCATCCATGTCAAATCGAAAGGCCACTGTTGGGCCCGGGCGCCCTGTATTAAGTATTCCGACGACTCCTGACCGGAACTTCATGCACTCTAAGATTTGGGAATTTGCCCCTTCTTTTATTGCCCTGTCCATTTCCTTTAATATTTCTGTTCGACCGGGGAAACCTATAACCGCTTTTTCTTTAATAATCTCTCCCCCCAGTTTCACTTCATAACCCAAAGCCATCAGGATTTCCGCCACTTTGCTGCTTGTTCGAAACTCCGTCCAGCCAACTTCCGGGTATTTATGAAAATCTCGACGGTATAGAATGATTTTTGATTCCAGGCTTTCTGCCATCTTTTTTATATCCATCTCAATCCTCCCGGTGCAGGAGTCCTAAACTTGATACTACAAGAGCTTTAATTCCAGAAGGTATGCATGCTTCATCAAAAGTTATACGGTTATTGTGCAGGGAGAATATCTCCCTGCTATTTTTAGGAGATGAGCCCAATTACATGTATACCGACGGTACTCGGTCAGAGATAAAGGAGAAATCTTCGCCGGTAGTATCCTGGGATATGTTTTTTATGGCATTTTTGCCTATTTTTTCGGCGAGTATTCCTGTTAATTTTTCAACAAGAAGTGCATCATTTATCACCATTGGATATCCTTTTATATAATCCATTTCAAAAGAGGCTCCATGGGCCTGAGCCACACCATGTCCGACCTGACTTATGAACTCCTGGATTTTATTCTCATATCCAGGTGTCATGATTCTTACGGTGCCCTCCATCTCCACTTTATCACATATTACATTATATCGACTACCCCCTGAGATTTGGCCTATGGAAATTACTACACTATCTCTGGGGTCTATGCGTCTGGATACTATAGTTTGGATGGTTGATACCAACTGGCCTGCAGCTACTACCGCATCTACCCCATGATGTGGGGCCGAGGCGTGTCCAGCCTTTCCCTTTACTTTCAAAAAAATCCGATCAGATTGAGCCGAACAAGGCCCGGAGCACAGGCCTATCTCCCCAACACTAAGTTCTGGCCATACATGCAATGCCATGGCATAGTCCACATCCGGGTTTGTGAGTATTCCCGCTTCAATCATTCCTCTGGCCCCGCCCTGAGGACTGCATTCCTCCGCCGGCTGAAAAACAAACTTTATCTGCCCGGAAAGAGATTCCTTGTAATTCGACAAGATTCCGGCTGCCCCCAACAGTATGGCCGTATGTATGTCATGACCGCAAGCATGCATTTTGCCGGGGATTTTGGATGCAAAAGGGAGGCCCGTTTCCTCCTGAACAGGCAGGGCGTCCATATCGGCTCTAAGGAGAATGGTCTTTCCCGGATGATATCCTTTTAAAACCCCCATCACACCATATCCGGCAATGCCTTCTTCCACTTGAAGGCCAAGGGATCTCAGTTCTTTGGCTACCAGTGCAGAAGTGTTCTCTTCTTCATACCCGAGCTCCGGGTTCTGATGAATATGCCTCCGAATTTTTATTATATCTTCGTAAATCTCAGATATTCTTTTATCCAATTCCTTCATATCAACCAAGTTCGGCACCCCTTTCCCCGAGCCTTACATGTAAATTCCCGCACCAGGTCCCAGTGGCAGTTTCAATGCCATCCACAATAACAGCTGCAATATCCAAACCACAAGAAAGATAATGGAATATGGGAGCATTAGAGACATCAGGGTTCCCATTCCTGCATCCTCATCATAGTATTGAGCAAGGCCCAAGGCTATAGTGAAGTAAGGGAAAAGCGGTGTAATAGGATTAGTCGAGGAATCTCCGATACGGTAGATGACCTGGGTCAGTGCCGGAGAGTAGTCAAGCAACATTAACATTGGCACAAATATTGGGGCCAGTATGGACCATTTTGCCGAACCGCTACCGATGAATAGGTTTACTATGGTGGAAAGTATGATAATTCCCAAAATTAACGGAAAACCTGTGAATCCTACATTTTGCAAAAATTCCGCACCTCTTACAGCTATGATGACGCCAATATTGGTCCAGTTGAAATAAGCTACAAACTGACCTATGATAAAAACCAGCACTATATATCCAGACATGGTCGTTATGGCTTCGGCCATGAGCTTCGGTACATCACTGGGGGTTTTTATGGTTCCGACGGTTTTACCATATGCTACACCTATGGTTATAAAAAACAACATCAGTATTGGGATAATTCCACTTAAAAACGGTGAAGGTATTAGACCTCCGGTTTCAACATTCCTTAAAAGAGCACCTTTAGGCAGCACAGCAATACCCAAGATTACGAGAAAAATCAGGGCTGCTTTGCCCGTATTCTTAAGGGCTTTATTTTCAATTGGTGAAAGATCTTGGTCTTCAGGGACCTTAACCTTCCCTTTGTATTCCCCAAGTCTTGGTGATATAATCTTATCCGTTACCCAGGCTCCCACTATGGTTAAGATAATCGTAGAAGCCGCCATAAAGTACCAGTTGATTGAGGGATTGACATGAATATCCGGGTTTATGATTTTTACTGCTTCCTGGGTTATTCCGGCCAGAAGGGCATCTGTCCCAACTATTAAGAGATTAGCTGAAAAGCCGGCGCAGGCAGCCGCATATCCTGCCATCAACCCCACCATGGGGTTTTTGCCCAGGGAAAGGTAGATATTGGCAGCTAAGGTCGGGATGATAACTATGGATGCGTCAGAGGCGATATTTCCGCTGATTCCCACGAACATTACCGCCAGACTGATAGCCCAAATGGGAGCATTGTACATGGTTTTTCTCATGAATGCAGATAATAGGCCTACGTTTTCTGCAAGGCCAATACCCATTGTCATGGATAGTATCAGCCCCAGGGGAGCAAAGCCGGTAAAGTTTTTGAGGGCATTTTTGAGCATCCAGTCCACGCCATTTCGTGTCAAGAGGTTTTGTACTACCACCTCTTCCCCTTTGGCGGGATTTATCGCTGAAACCCCGGTCATGGATAGGATGGCAGATAGGATCATTATAGCTACCGTAAGGTAGACAAACAGGAAAAATGGATGTGGCAGCTTATTTCCCACACGCTCAACCCAATCCAAAAATCTCTCGAAGCCTCCCTTTGGCTTCACTTCACTTTGAATCATATGCCTTCCTCCTTTTTATGGCCAATTTTAGGTTACATGACCATATATTTCTATTATGAATTCTCTATCTTTTCTAAAAATCCTTCTTTTTTTAAATAAGTATATTGTATACATATAATTCAGACATAAAAAATAAAGGTTCCCTACGATAATAAATTAGGAAACCTTAAGTTTATTTATTTGCCACCCTAAATTAAGACTTGATATACCAAGCGGGGTCTACCCTTTCCGGACATGCTTTTTATTCCCACTATTCGGGCAGCACCTTTTTCTTCCAATTGTGCGAGAATACGTCTGGCACTGCGCTGGCTGACATTCATACAGGTGCTCAGTTCTTTAGGTGTTATTTCTTTTTTCCCCAATAAACGAAGGGATGTTTTAAGTTTATTCAGATTGACCGCATTCATGTTTAGTTTTTTTGCCTGCTCTTCCAAGTTAAAATCCTGTATAGTCTCGGCTTTTAATCTATTTGTCCGCATAGGTCCTATCATCTTGCCTTCTTCAGTCACTAAAAAACTGCAATCACTTCCATTCTCCTTAGACAACCTTACAGCCTGTCGGGCATTGGCTTCCGCCATCTTCGCAGTGCGACCGTAACCTACTCCCATGGTTATTTTCAGATTTGTGTTGGCTTTTATCGCTCGAAGTAGCGGTGAACCCAGAAATACTTCGGTGGATTCCTCCAAACGCCCACGTGTAGTAATTATCATAAACTCAGTATCTTTGGTCTTGGTAACTGTCGCACTGGTTTCATCACCATAGCCGAGAATTACTTGATAAAGGTCCAGTAATTGTATTTGCACTCGATGACTCGAGCTTTCGTAAAGAACATCATCAATGTCCTCGACTCTGACTAAAATAAGAGCCATTTGAGTTTCCTTAAGTTTAATACTTTCCCCGTACATCATTGCCCTTTCTATACTATGACGCACACTGGAAATAGTCGGGTATATCCTATATACAGGGATGCCAAGTTTTCTCATCTCTTCATAGGGTTTGTTAAGGCAGGTTACCGCTGCATGAGTTTTTCCCTTTGCCCATAACTTTCGATGATAATCTATAATTTCATCATGAGGAAGATATTTATCGTAAGCCATGGTATGGACCTCGGACAAGGGCAGTTTAAGCTCCATGTAGGTTTCTTCAATGTCGCGTCGGCTTATTGTATCAAAACTCAGAGCAGAAACATCAATACCATCCCGGTATATATCAAATAATGCCTTGTAAAGGCATGTCCCGTTTCTCGGTATGTAAATCCCCGGAACATCCAGATCAACATGAGATTTTACCCAATAATACGGAGCTTGCCCGCTGTATAGTAAAACATCCGTATTTTGGGCAATATTGGTAATATCACATAGGTCTTCAAAGGTTTCATAGACCTTTTCCACCACAGTAAATTGTCCGTCAAACTCCTGTAATACATTCCTCAATAGAATCATGGAATCCTCCGGTCCAACAATACCCAGACGTATATTCATGGAATTTCGTCCTTTCATTGTGGTCTAATTATTTTTCAACCAACAATAAATATGCTTGCAATTTTATCATACCTTGCGGAAGGCCATGTCGTCAATCCAATTTTCTATGTTTTTTTTAAATATGATTCCAGTGTAGAAAGCAGCAACTCCGGCGAAGATAACAACACCTCAGAAGAATTTCTACACCGGAGTCAAATATAAGTTCGATAACTAAAAAACGCCGGGGTAAGGATCGGTTAGTATAATTATACTTTCACAGATTAAGTGAACATCGGTCTAAATGTGCATTTAATGTCTTGATAGCTTACACGTCCGGAACCGGTGTATTGTCTCTAGGGCCAATATGATTTCCCGTTTTTCACCTTCTTGGGCAGGACCTTCAAAAGATTGGTATTGGGAAATGCCGTCTTTTACACTGTCTCCTTTGGAGACAACTACGTTTAGTATACATGAAGCTTTAGCACCCCTCAGACGAGCAACAGTGTAGAGGGTTGCCGTTTCCATGTCTGATGCCAGAATACCTTTGTTGCTCCAGTATTTTGTTATGTCTTCCTGCAGATCACTGTAAAAAGTATCATGGCTCCTGACTATATCCGACATATGGGGGAAATTTAAGTCCTTAGCAGTGTCAATTACGTAACCGGTCAGCTTAAAATCCGATACCGCCGGGTAGTTTTCCGAAACATACATCCTTGATGTGCCATCTTCCCTCACGGCAGCAATTGGTATTACCAGATCCCCTATATTTATTCCGGGTTGTAGAGCACCGGCGCTGCCTATTCTTATAAAATATTTGCCACCACATGCGATTAGTTCTTCCACTGCAATGGCACAGGATACCCCGCCGATACCTGTGGAAGTTATAGTAACAGGAACGCCTTTGTATTTTCCCGTAACCGTTCTAAATTCCCGATTAAATGCGACTTCCCTTGCCTCATCCAAAAATTCTGCCGCCCTGATGACCCGCTGGGGATCTCCCGGCAAAATCACATTTTCTGCTATATCGCCTTTTTTACAGAGTATATGTGGTTGTATCATTTTCATTCCCCTTTCAACAATTGAAAGTAATTTTGTTTACATGATAGACGGGAAGTTTATCTTTTTAACGAGACTTCATTTAGTGGGGGATTCAACTTCATCCAAATCTTTCATGCGCTATCAGCACCAGATAAACGAAAGTGTCATTGCTGTGAAAGCCCTTCTTCGTTATCTTCCTAAGCGGTAGCGAAGGATGACTAAAGTCTTAGCAGGGCATCAAGTAAAACTTCAGATAAACTGGGATGAACAAAAAGGCTGTTTTTAATAATGTCGGCACTGACTTTTTGTTTTAGTAAAATGCTAAAAGTCCCCACAAATTCCGAAACATCTCTTCCCACCATCCAAATACCTTGCAGCCTATCATCATCATCCACCAATACCTTTATAAAGCCTTCCGTATAGCCCTTAGATATTCCCCTCCAAGTTTGGGCAAATTGATGTTTTGCAATTTTATACTTTATGCCTTTTTGCCGTAGCTCCCATTCTTGTAAGCCTACGCCGGCTATTTCGGGAATGGCAAATATTGCTCGGGGGAGTCCTTCGTAACTGCTGTTTTGAATTGAAACTTCCCTGCCCAAGATATGTAAAGCTGCAGATATACCCTGATTTATGGCGACACTTCCCATAAGGCACCGGCCGTTGGCGTCTCCAACGGCATATACGTTTGGCACATTGGTGAGGAAGTTTTCGTCAACTTTTATTCCCGCTCCGTCATATTCTATCCCTATACCCTCTGCACCCTTCGGAATATTTGGCGCTCTTGAGAGACAAACAAGACATTTTACCGCCGTCAATGTTTTTCCGTTTTCTAGGGTGACTATTGCTTTGTCATCGGTTTCATCAAGTTTTATAACCTTTTCACCTGTTAGAAAATCAACATTAAAGGATTTTAACGTTTCAATTACCGGTTGTTGTAGATCGCTGTCATTTCCCGGCAAGATATCCTGCATCATTTCTATAACGGTAACTTTTACACCAAACCGAGAAAACAGTGTGGCAAACTCAATACCTTCCACATTTGCTCCCAAAATAATGATGTCTTTGGGAAGCCGGTTCTTGAACGAGACTTCATTTAGTGGAGGAAAAAGCCCCTGCTGAATGTTAGTCGAGTCCATACTGGACTTAGACGCCATTAGACATCCGCCGTCTGTGGAGGCCAAGGACTTAGGGCGGGTTAGTTCAGTGATAAAAAGGGCTTCTTCATGTGTTAGGATACTGTTGCCCCACACGGCTCCAAAAGGGTTTGAAGGTCTGCTGCCCGTAGCTATTATAATATTTTTGGCCTTTATGATTTCATCTCTTACTCTAATGGCATCTTTTTGTATGAAATATCCTTCACCAAAGATTAGACCTACCCCGGCCCGTTCAAGGTCCGACTCTAACTTGTTTTGAACACCCATCATCTTCTCACGGTAATCTTTTAGTAAATCTTCATAAGTTATTAGCGGGTTCTGTTTTACAACGTCAAGGAGTATTTTAACAGGGAGAGCTCCAAGACGAAACCCGGTTCCCCCCAGTTCTCCTTTTTCTACCAAAGTTACATCAAGGCCGTTTTGGGCACATAAAGTGGCAGCATAGTAACCGGCAGGCCCACTTCCCAGCACCAAGACATCCTTCATTACATGGCCCCCTTTTACCTTACTGTTTTATCCGCCGCCGGTGACCCGGTTTTATTAATACTGCCGCTGAGTTTTGTCTGCAAAGATTTTCGCTTGGCTATTTCTCTTTTGACAACTGCAATAAGGACCAGTATTGTAACTATATAAGGGAACATTTGGGTAAACTGTGATGGAATACCCACCCCTTGCAGCCGTATGCCCAGTGCATCAAAAAAACCGAATATGAGTGCAGCCACATATGTCTTTAAGGGATTTGCAGCTCCGAATATGATGGCGGCTAATGCGATGAAGCCTCGATTTGCGCTCATGTTTTCCGTAAAAAGTGTAAGATACCCCAGGGAAAGGTGTACACCTGCAAAGCCGCAAAGCACACCACATAAAATGCTGCTTAAAAACTTTATTTTATCAGAACTGATTCCCACGGTATCAAGGGCTTCGGGAAACTCTCCCGCCGCTCTGAACCACCGGCCGTAAGGAGTTTTATAAAGAAATACATACATGGCGATAACCAGTATCCAGCTTGCATATACAAAAAGGGAATGATTGTTCAGCAGTACATTTAGTATTGGGATTTTATCAATAAATGATATGGATATGTCCGGAAGGGGTTGAATTTTAGGGGAGGAAAAGGCTCCCTTTACTCCAAATATGCTTCTTAACAGAAACATGGTAAGCCCTCCGGCAAACATATTAATAGCGATACCTACGATAAACTCGTCGGATTCCAATTTGATGACAAAAAGGGCAAAAATGATTCCGATGATTATTCCCGATGTAACGGCAAATATGACACCCATAAGGTAACTTTCAAAAAAATAGCTGCCGGCAACCCCAAAAAAGGCACCCAGGAGAATCATGCCTTCCATGCCGATGTTCAAGATTCCGGTATGTGATGTCAAAAGTCCGCCTAGTGCTGCCAAGATAAGGGGGGTGGCCGTTCTTATAGTGTTTTGTAGCAGTGTTATATTGAAGATTTCCTTATACATCTTGCTTTACCCCCTTCTTTTTGTATAGGCTCTTTGTGATTTGGGCAAATCCCTTTTCACCTGCAATGAACAAGATTATAACCGATTGTATGACAAGCACCAGTTCCGACGGGATTGCCGTTTCATACTCCATGGCGATGGAACCGGTTTTTAACATGCCGAAGAAAATAGACATAAGTATAACGCCCACCACATTGTTTTTTACTATAAGTGATACCAACATTCCGTCAAAGGCATATCCGGGAGATAATGCCTGCAGAAAGCGGTAATGATTTCCCAATACTTCAAAGGCCCCGGCAATGCCGCACAGGGCTCCGGAAATAATCATGGCAATGACCATATTTCTTTCGGCATTTATACCGCCGTACTTTGCAAAATTCAGATTTGACCCTATCATCTTGAAGTCATAGCCAACCGAAGTCTTTTCCATGAGGTAATATATGGCCAGAGCTATAACTGCGGTAAAAAATATACCGGTATGTAATTTGGAACGAGCCACCAATCTTGTAAGCTTATAGGCAGGGGATATCATCTCGGTGGCACCCATTTTCCCTACGGAAGAGGCGAAGGGATAATTGGCCAAATATCCCGTAAACAGTATAGCAATGCTGTTAAACATTATAGTTGTAATTACTTCGTCAATTCTGTATTTCACCTTGAGCAGCGCCGGTACTAAAGCATAAAGGCCTCCGGCCAATGCCGCAAATATAAGTGCCACCGGGATGCCGATAATTCGGGGAAGATTTGTAAAAGTAAAGCCTGCATAGGCTGTGGCAAATGCTCCCAGATACAACTGCCCCTCACCGCCGATATTAAAAATCCCGCTGCTAAATGCCACCGACGTGGCCAATCCGGTAAGAATGAGTGGTACGGTTTTGGCAAAGGTGGTGGCGATTTTATAAGGACTGCCCAAGGAACCGTTAAGGAGTGCTTGATACGCCTCGAGAGGACTTTTACCGTTGGCAATGATTATCAATGCACCGATAATGAGCGCAAGAATTATGGATATGGCAAGTGAAAGGATATATTCAACATCCTGTGAAAACTTTAATTTCTTCATACAATCACCCCGCCGTGGATATATTTTTGCCAGTCATGTAAAGCCCTATTTCCTGTTTTGTGACATCAACAACCGTAAACTCGCCGGTAAGCTTGCCTTCGTATATTGTTACAATTCTGTCGGACAAGCGGAAAATCTCATCCAAATCCGCTGAAACCAGCAAAATTGCTTTTCCGGCATCCCTCATATCTATTATCCGGCGGTGGATAAACTCTATAGCCCCTACATCAAGCCCACGGGTAGGCTGAGATATAACCAGGATATCGGAGTCAAAGGAAAACTCTCTGGCTACTACTAATTTCTGCATATTGCCTCCGGAAAGGCTTTTAACCTTGGTCTGGTCCGAAGGTGTTCGAATATCAAATTGTTTAATGAGCTTATCCGCTTTTCGGACTATCGCCGTGTTATTTAATTTCATTCCAAAGGTTTCATAGGGCTTTTTATGCTGATATCCCATCATCAAATTTTCAGTTACTGAGGCTTCCGGTGCCAAACCGGTTTTAAGCCGGTCTTCAGGAATATGGGAAATCCCTATTTTGCGAAATTTTGAAGGTGGTGTGTTTGCCATATCCATACCTTTGATAAATATATTCCCCTGTTCAACCTTTCTTAAGCCTGTCAGCGCTTCCACCAGTTCCGACTGACCGTTTCCCTCCACACCGGCTATACCTAAGATTTCGCCGGTAGCAATGGAAAAGCTAATGTCGTCTACAGCGATAAAACCGCGGTTGTTCCTTACAACCAAATTCTTTACTTCCATCAATGTTTTGCCGATACTTTGGTTTGTATGAAATTTATTGAAAACTACTTCCTTGCCCACCATCATTTCCGCCAAGATTTGTTCAGTGGCATCTTTGGTATCAATTGTTCCCACCAATTTGCCTCGGCGCATGACACTGACCCTGTGGGAAACCTCCAGCACCTCTTGTAGCTTGTGAGTAATTATTATAATGGTTTTACCCAGTTCCCCCACCAGTCGCCGCATAATGGCAAATAATTCCTGTGTTTCTTGGGGAGTCAGCACAGCTGTAGGTTCATCCAAAATTAAAATATCGGCTCCCTTATAAAGGATTTTTAATATTTCTATGCGCTGCTGTATGCCCACTGAAAGGTCCTCTACCCTTTGATAAGGGTCTACATAAAGTCCGTACTTTTCGGAGAGCTGTTCGGTAATTTTTACAGCTTCGTCAAAATCCATAATAATGGGGTTTTTCCTAGGTTCACTTCCCAGGACCACATTTTCCGCTGCAGTAAAAGAAGGCACCAACATAAAATGTTGATGGACCATGCCTATACCGTTTTTAATGGCGATTTGAGGATTTGTCACATTCAAAAGGCGTCCATTTATGTAAATTTGACCGGCTGTAGGTTGGTACAAGCCGTAAATTATCTTCATGAGAGTTGATTTTCCGGCACCGTTTTCCCCGACAATAGCATGAATTTCCCCTTGCTTAATTTCTAGATTTATATTGTCATTTGCTGTCACTCCGGGGAATACCTTGGTTATTCCCACAAATTTAATTATGCTTTCCTGCATTTTGCCACCTGCCTTTACCCTTGTGTTAAAAAAAGGAGAAGTAAAAGCTTACTCCTCCTTTTGCATACGGACTTTTCCTTATTTTGCTGTGGGCACTTTGATTTCGCCGCTTTTGACTTTTGCTTTTATTTCTTCAATTTTGCTCTTAATTTCTTCAGGCACAATCTGCTTCATATCTGGGGTGCCGTAGCCTATATCAACACCGTCCTCGTTGATGCCATAATAGATGACTTTGCCGGGCTCGAAGGCGCCATCCTGAATTTTCTTTATGGTCTCGAACACTGAAAGCCCAACACCTTTAATCATGCTGGCCACTATTACGTCCGGATTTATGTATCTTTGATCCGTATCCACTCCTATGGCATAGGCTTTAACCTCTTTTGCGGCTTCAAACACACCTTCACCGGTCTTACCGGCGGCATGGAATACAATGTCTGCACCTTTAGAATAAAGGGCCAAGGCGCATTCTTTACCTTTTGCCGGGTCTTCAAAGTCTCCCGCGTAAATTGTCTCAACTCTTACATCCTCGTCTATATACTTGGCTCCCTCTTCATAACCAATTTGGAAGTTTCTAATGACAGGAAGGTCCACACCACCCACCATTCCTATAATTTTTGCTTCATTTATGCCTTCGATAGAAGTTTCTAGGGTGAGCATGGCCGCTAAAGCTCCGGCCAAAAATGTCCCCTCATTTTCCAAATAGGTGATGCTTGTTATGTTATCAATTCCTTCCACTACATTGTCCAGATAAATATAGTTTACCTCAGGATACTCCGGTGCCACTTCTTGAATCACATCATAAAACTCAAACCCTACCACCACAACTACTTGGGCATTTTCCGACGCTTGAACCAGTTGGTCTTGAAAAAGCGATGGATCGTTTTTGCATTCTAAAACATTGCCTTCAACACCCAACTCATTTTTAGCCCGCTCAAAGCCCTCATGGGATGAGTCATAAAAGGAACGGTCACCCAATCCTCCTGATAGAACAAGAGCAACTTTCATGGGTCCTGCTTGGTCAGCCGGCGACTCTACCGGTGGCTGATCCTGTTCCTTTTGAGTGTCGGCACTCTTGCCACACCCGGTTAAAACCATGCTCCCAATGAGCATCAAGATAAGCAGTATAGAAATGACTTTTTTCATAATTATCCCCCTTTTTTTATGGGTTTTTACACCCTAATTGCCTTTAAAGCGCATCTTCCTCATTTTTAAGGCCTTCAAGGTTTTTGATGATTATGGATTTATTCTCTATATCTATAATGTCCTTTTCCTTTAGTTGCTTTAGAATTCTGTTTATGCTTCTTGTGGTAGCTACGAACTGCTCGCTCAATCGCTCCCGGTCAAAAGGTACTTCAATATGCTTATCACTTATTGCATCCTCGTCTACACTTCGTAAAAGAAAATTGCAGATGCGGTATTTCAGCGGATACAGCGTATCTTCACCGGCCTTTTTTGACAGCCTGTAAAAACTGTCACATAAGGTGTTAATGAGATACAGCAAAAAATTTTTATCCAACTCCACCCACCGTAAAAAATGGGGGCGGGAAATTCTCCAAACCTTTGCCTTTGTTATAGTCTCCACCGAACAAACATAGGGTTTTCTGTTAAATACCTCCAGTTCGCCAAAATAGTCACCTTTTTTGTAGATAGCTTGAGAATACTTTTTGCCCTCTTTTGAAATTCTATAGATATTCACAAGACCTTCGGCAATAACGTAGAAATAATCATATTCATGTTCCTGATGACAGATTATGCATTCCTTAGGATATTCCTTTAATTCAAACTGGTTTAATATTTCGTAGGGGCACTCCTTGAACATCTTATAGTTTATATTCACAATATCCTGAACGTTCACAGGGGTTCACCTCAAATAATAGAATATTTTTGAAATAATGGAAAGGACAAATGTCCATTTTGCTGAATAACAACCATAACTACAATAAATTTTAATGTTTTACGACTGCTACATATATTTAGCTCGCCTTAATATTATTTTCGGTACTGGCCTTCTAAATCCTTCATGTGAAAATAGAAAATTCCCACATCAAACAAACACAAATTTCGGGTCATTAATCCGCTATAGGGTTACCAATGTCAAACATGCCCTAGTTTCGGTAATAATAAAAAATCGCCCCAGAGTAAGAGACGGTTTGCATCATAATACTTTCATGAAAAATCAAGTTGAACATCTGGCTAATTATAAGAACATTGAATAACTTAATAACTTAGGTGCCTGGGAAACCTCTGAAAAATTCCAAGTTTGTGTCATTGCTATGAAACCTGTTTCGTTGTCATTCTGAAGGTTTTGCCCGAAGGATCTAATTTAAGATTCCTCAGTCACTTTGATCCTTCGGAATGACAGAAAAATGCTACATTTATCGTGGCGCGGGCACCGCATGGAAATTCTGAATGAAACGAAGTGGAATGAAGAACCCTAAAAGCCGCCCTAACAATAGATTTCTTCGCTATCGCTCAGAAATGAAGGTTTTAGTATCCTTCAGGATGACGGTTTTAGTATGGCTAAGGTTGATGGATTTTGTTATTTGCCATAGTGTTTCACTTTTTCAAAACCTTCCCTGGCACCTAAAGGAAGATGTCCCCTAGTGGGCTGGTCTGTTTTTTCAGTTTCCCCTTTTCCACCAGAGTATCCAGGGCGGCTTTTAAGGTTCTTACTTCGTAATTCTCACCGGTGTGCCGGTTTATCTCCTCCACTGCCCGAGCAAAGTTTGCAGCATATATGGGCAGATGGGGTGTTATTGATTCTAAAAGCTTATCTTCGGAGGTTTCTCGGTATATTTGTATCTCGTCTAGGGGGTTTTGAGTGTGGGGGCTGCGAGTATGAGGAAATCGCACACGGATGGCTACGGTCCTGCCGAACAGCGGTGATGATACAAAGGAATCGCCTGAGGGCAGATAGGGCAGTCGCCTAGCCTCTTCGGCCTTTATATCGGTTTCTTCACTGATGGTACCGATGTCAGATGCCCTGACGGTTCTAAATATTATTTTGGTATTAAGCTGCGCTGTGACGGTTTCATCCAGCAGTGTAGGCCTCTGGGTGGCCAGAACTAGGAACACCCCATATTTTCGCCCTTCTTGGGCTATCTCGGTAACGATTCCTTTGGTGGCGGCATCCCGACCCTTGGGTGCAAAGTTGTGAGCCTCATCGGTGGCAATGATAAAGGGCGGAAAGTAATCTCCTAATGTTTCACCTTTAAGTTCCCCGTCTTTGTAATCCCGGCGCTGGCGGTAAATATTTGATAAAAGGTATGTGGAAAATACCTGGAGGAGCCATATGGGTCCCTGGACTACCGCCAGTTTTCCCTGCATCATAGTTTCCTTCACTGGCTTTATATCCCGGCTGAAAAGTCCGGAATTATGAAGCCGTCTAAGCCTCCATGCAATGCCCTGCACCGAAGGCAGCGGGATATTTTGGTGTTCTTCCAGAAGCTGACGCATCTTCTTGTATTTTTCTTTTTCCATAGGCTCCATATCCTGTCTCAATGCCTGCTCCACCCTTGCCCGCCCCATCTCCAGTGCCTCACTTAAAAGTTCCAAGCGATGGGAAAAACTGAGATATGTATCACCCCGCAAATGCAGCCCTTCTATAGCGCTAGCCATGGCTTCGGTCAGAGGTGACACCGCCGATAGCAGTGCCATCAAATCACGCCGGGAGAGGTTTAAGAATTCCACACCTATATGTTCACCTATCTGAAATTTTCTAAAATCATCTTTAAAATCCTGTTTTTCCATACTGCTGTCCTGACATTCAGCAAACTCCATCTCATAGTGTGGGTCAAGCATCAAGGCAGGAAACTTATGTTTCATTATTTCTTCCATTATTACACGGAGTCCAAAGGATTTTCCCGAACCTGACCCCCCAAAAACGCCGATATGAGGATACTGTTGGAATGACCTTAAATCAAGGAAAAAAGGCACATTCCGAGTTTTATAAATCTCACCCCGTGAAAACATTTCACAAAGGCCCTTAAGTTCATCTTCCATGGTAGCGGCGGTTTCTTCGGTATTCTTTATTTCACCCAGTAAAAGCCCGTCTTCTCGCAAACCCTTCAATAGGTATCCCCGAACCTCATCAAAGGCCGGTAATCTGACCAGGCAGCCGGTAACCACCGGAAAATTGGCCTCGGTAAGGAGTTTAACTTTAGCAATATTTATTTCATCTTCACTTATGGAATATCCTAAATGCTTTAAAGACTCTATGACATCAGTATCGTGAATGGCACCTCCTATGGAAAGGGGTATGAACCTGTTGTATGAATTGCTCTCCACCACTTCCCCTATGAGATTCCCCTGATAGGGATCCTCCAAGACCAAAAGCTCATTTATGCGAAACTTCCTGTCTTTAGATGCCACATAAACCTCCTGAGGTGTGGTAAGTCCGACTACTTGCATAGGGTATCCCTCCTACATCTCTCTTTTTTCTCTCTTCGGCTTTAAAAACTCCACGTAATCTGCTCCCAGATATGTACTTAAGAGTCCTTTCATGACAGTATCGGAAATTCTCACATTTTTATCTATAATATCAAGCCATAACGGTATTCCGCGTCCATCCCTAGGAGTCAAAGTTAGTATAAGATTTCCCACTTGATTTAAATATACCTGCTGCTCTTCCATCAAGTCGATGCCTATGGGTTTTGGGTCTATTGAGGACCTCATAAAACAAGTACGAAAACCTTCTTTGAATAAGCCCGGAGCTATTTCTAGCATTTCTCCTACCTGTAAAAGTCCAAATAATATTTCCCAGTCTGAGGCAGGATATCCTGACTCGGGCAGCCCGTTTTTTAAACACTCGCTGATTATACCGGTGGAAATTCCCTCTACAACGCCCACCAATATGGTGTTTTGGGCTAAAGCCCTGCTTTTTAGTTTTTCCCACAAGGTAGCTGCTTCAATCTTGTATCGAACCAAGGAACCGTCAAGTAAAAGCACCCTTGGACCAAGCTGTTCAAGAGCTGCTAAAGCCGCTTTCACTTCAAGGTAAGCCAGATTTCGTTTTACAAAATCCCTATACTCTTCTTCACCCATGGGAACTTTCATGGTCAGAGGTGAAAATGCATCGGTCATTGTCACATCACCTTTTTTCCCGCCGGCTTTTGCCAACGCCTGCTGTAATGTAATAAGGTATGGAAAAGGACCACCAGCACTGTTTGTGGAACCGTCCACGCCAACCATTCCACCTTTTTCGACAATCTGCGATAAGTCTTGATGGTTAAAGCTTTGACACCATTTAAAACTTCCGATGCCTTTATCAAGTATCATATTTCGCAGAACACCGGTAGAAAGCTTTTGCTTTAGCCTCAATTGCATGGCTTTTGATACCTCTTCAAATTTTTGTTTTAGATCGGTATTTAGCTCCAGCAAGGTCTTACCTCCTACTTAAAATAAACAAAAAAATCATAATTATATGTTGACTTTTTTTGGCATTTCTGGTATATTTTAATTGGGGTAAATGTCGAAATATGAATTTTGGGGGCGAATATAAATGAAATCTACAGGAATCGTTCGAAAAGTCGATGACCTTGGTCGTATTGTTATCCCAATAGAGTTAAGGCGAACACTGGGTATCTCAGTCAAAGATGCATTGGAAATCTATGTCGACACAGATAGGATCATTTTAAAAAAATATTTACCTGCTTGTATCTTTTGTGGCAGTGCGGAAGACATACTCAATTTCAGTGGTAAAAACATTTGCAAAAACTGTGCGTTAGAAATTAAAAATACCTTGGCAAGTACCTATGTAACTGATCTTGAAGATACCCCTACTGCCACCGACCCTGAGGATATCGGCGAAATACTTGACGATATCATTCAAAGCAATTGAATTTTGAGTCCGTAAAGTCAAAGGAAGAGACTTCAATTTTGGTCTCTTCCTTTATTGCCTAAAATCTTGTTTAAATGCCACGGACTGTCTATATAGACATCATAACACATGTCGGAATTTGTGTAAAGAACTGTATTTTGCCATCATCTCTTGGGACCTCCCGGTAGCACTTTCGACGGCTTCTATGAAAGCATCGGTAAAATTGGCCTTTTCCAAAACTTTTATACCGGCCATGGTTGTACCTCCGGGAGTAGTAACCTTTTCTCTCAGCCTCTCGGGGGATTCTCCGGTGTTTAATATCATTTTTGC
>CAZFME010000027.1:17697-19589 GCA_964520055.1 uncultured Clostridia bacterium | reverse complement strand
TGCCGCCCCAGCCATGGGCCATTAGCTCAGGCGGCAGAGCACCTGACTTTTAATCAGGGCGTCGGAGGTTCGAGTCCTCCATGACCCACCATGCGGGCATGGCGGAATTGGCAGACGCGCCAGATTTAGGATCTGGTGGATTTATCCCGTGGAGGTTCAAATCCTCTTGCCCGCACCATATTTAAATACAGTGGGTTTCATACCTCGGTCCATACCGAGGTGTTATTTTATTAGAAATTCTGTTTGGATTGCATAATTTTTTTATGCTATAATATAATCGCATCAACGAGAGAGAAATCGAATTAACGGTAATTGCAAGGAGGAGCATAATGAAAATCAACCTGGAAAAAATAGAACAAAACAAAGCTTATTTAAACTTTGAGGTCAATGAAGAACAATTCGAAAGAGCAATGGAGCAAGCATATAGGAAAAACATCAAGCGTTTTACCGTCCCTGGTTTTCGGCGAGGAAGAGCTCCCAGAAAACTTATCGAGATGCATTACGGTCCGGAAGTATTTTATGAGGATGCGGTACAATTTCTGCTGCCCGAAGTGTATCAAAAAGGGGTTGAGAAATACAAGCTAGAGCCCGTGGATCAGCCCAAATTTGACGTTCAACAGATCGAAAAAGGCAAACCGTTTATGGCTACAGCTGAAGTTGTGGTTAAACCTGAGGTTAAAATTAATGAGTATAAAGGTTTAGAAGTAGAAAAATTTGTGTATAATGTAACTGATGATGAAGTGGAAAAAGAACTGTCAATTATGCAGGAAAGAAATGCAAGGCTTGTTGCGGTAGAAGACAGAGCAGCAAAAAAAGAGGACATTGCTGTTATAGATTTCAAAGGTAAGGTAGATAATGAATCCTTCGAAGGCGGCACCGCAGAAAACTATTCGCTGCAATTGGGTTCCGGTATGTTTATAAAAGGCTTTGAAGATCAGGTGGTTGGAATGATCCCGGGTGATACCAAGGATATATCCGTTACCTTTCCGGAAGATTACAAGGTCAAAGAGCTGTCCGGCAAAAATGCTGTCTATAACGTTACTCTAAAGGAACTTAAAACAAAAGAACTACTACCATTAGATGATGATTTTGCAAAGGATATCAGTGAGTTTGATACTTTGGATGAATTGCGAGAAAATATAAAAACCAAAATGCAACAGGAAGCCAAATCCATTGAAGAAGGTTCCTTAAAGGCATCTATCGTCAATAAATTGATGGAAGCTGCGGAAGTAGAAATTCCAGAGGTAATGATAAATCGTGAAACCGAGAGACTCATGTTGGAGTTTGCTATAAAATTGAAGTACAGTGGGTACGACTTACAGACCTATCTACAGACAATAGGAGTAACTCTTGAGGAATTTAAGGCGCGTTTTCATGATAAAGCCATGGATAATGTGAAATCATCCCTTATTTTAGAAGAAGTGGGCAAGAGAGAAAATATTACCGTAACTGATGAGGAACTTGAAAACAAAGTAGAGGAACTAGCCGAAGATTATAAAAAGCCAGTGGAAGATTTCAAAAAGACCTTAAAGCCTGAAGATAAAGATGGTATTAAGAATTTAATCCTTACGCAAAAGGTTCTAGGTTTTCTCATCAAAAATTCCAATATTATAGAAAAAAAGAAAGAGGATATTACAGAGTTGGAAGAAGTTGATACTGACGACAATGACGAAGAAACGCTATAATTTATAATTAAGGAGGTTATTTAAAGTGAGTTTAGTACCTATAGTGGTGGAACAAACAAACCGAGGCGAGAGAGCTTATGACATTTATTCAAGACTTCTCAAGGAAAGAATCATCTTTATAGGCACGACAATAGATGATACTATCGCTAGTCTTGCTATAGCTCAGATGCTGTATCTGGAATCGGAAGATCCTGACAAAGATATACG
>CAZFME010000027.1:17031-17687 GCA_964520055.1 uncultured Clostridia bacterium | reverse complement strand
CTTTATATCAATAGCCCCGGTGGTTCCGTCACGGCAGGTCTTGCTATTTATGACACAATGCAGTATGTTAAGCCTGATGTCTCTACCATGTGTATGGGGCTTGCTGCAAGTATGGGAGCAGTGCTCCTTGCAGCCGGAACTAAAGGTAAGCGGCTTGTGCTGCCAAATTCGCGGATTATGATCCACCAGCCTTGGGGCGGAGTTCAGGGAAAAGCCGTTGACATCGAGACCCATGCAAAGGAAATTATTCGCTTAAGAGAACTGATAAATGAAATTCTTGCAAAACATACAAAACAAACAATAGACAAAATTGAAAAAGATACGGACAGGGATTACTTTATGTCGTCAAAAGAAGCTTTGGAGTACGGTTTGATTGACGAGGTGGTCCATAAGAGGAAGTAAGCCGGAAAGGAGAGTGCAAGATGTTTAAATTTAGCGATGAAAAAGGTCAACTCAAATGTTCTTTTTGCGGTAAGACCCAGGATCAGGTGCGTAAATTGGTAGCAGGTCCCGGCGTTTATATCTGTGATGAATGTATTGAACTATGTAATGAAATAATAGAAGAAGAATTACAGGAAGAACTGGAATTTGAATTTGAGGATATTTTAAAACCAAAGGAAATTAAGGCTATTCTTGATCAATATGTGATTGGGCAG
>CAZFME010000027.1:0-17021 GCA_964520055.1 uncultured Clostridia bacterium | reverse complement strand
AATAATAGAAGAAGAATTTGGCGAAGATGCTGAAATGGACTTTACTGACATACCCAAACCTCATGAAATCAAGAACATTCTTGCTCAGTACGTGGTAGGCCAGGAACAAGCTAAAAAAACCCTTTCTGTAGCAGTCTACAATCACTATAAACGGATAAATTATCAAAATAAAATCGATGATGTAGAACTACAAAAAAGCAATATTGTAATGCTCGGGCCTACAGGCAGCGGGAAAACTCTTCTAGCTCAAACTCTTGCCAGGATTTTAAATGTGCCTTTTGCAATAGCTGATGCCACCTCTTTAACAGAGGCCGGTTATGTAGGTGAAGATGTGGAAAATATTCTACTGAAACTGATTCAGGCAGCCGACTATGATGTAGAGAGAGCTGAGCGAGGCATTGTATATATCGATGAGATCGATAAAATAGCACGAAAATCAGACAATCCTTCAATTACCAGGGATGTTTCAGGTGAGGGTGTGCAACAGGCATTGCTCAAGATATTGGAAGGCACTGTAGCCAGCGTTCCTCCTCAAGGTGGACGCAAACATCCTCATCAAGAGTTCATTCAAATTGACACTACGAATATTCTTTTCATATGTGGCGGGGCTTTTGAAGGTATAGGTAAGATTATTCAAAGCCGAATAGGTAAAAGATCGATAGGATTTGAAGCTGAAATCCATAATCAGGAACAAAAAAATATAGGAGAGATTTTAAAAAATCTGATGCCTGAAGATTTACTGAAATACGGTATGATACCTGAATTTGTAGGTCGACTTCCAGTGATTGTAACACTATCAGCTCTGGATGAAAGCGCATTGATAAAAATATTGAAAGAGCCGAGGAACGCATTGGTAAAACAATATCAGAAACTGTTTGAAATGGATAATTCCCAACTGGAATTTACCGAGGATGCTCTGGTTGTAATAGCTCAGGAAGCAATCCGGAGGAAGACCGGAGCCCGAGGCTTAAGGTCTATAATGGAAGATATAATGCTGGATATTATGTATGAACTTCCGCACAGAAGTGATATTGCTAAATGCGTTGTAACCAAAGAAGTAGTGCAAAACCGTGAAGAACCAATTATAGTCACATCCGACCGGAAAAAAAGCAAAAAGAAAGAAGTAACAGCGTAAGTGCAGCTAAAGCTGCACTTACTTTTTTTCTCTACTTAAACTCAATCAATATTTTAGATTAAAAAAGAGTATGCAGTTAATTTATTGGGTTATAAAAAAACTATTATTAATAAATAATAATAGACAGCAGTTGCATTTTCACATACGTCGAATCTAATATAAAAAACTCATGTATGTTTCAAGTTAAATTTGATATGTTGATGCCAGATAACCATGGTTTTTGCAATGTAAAAGCTCTGTAAGGGAGGAACTACAATATGAATGTGACACTAAACGTATTGAGTTTGATTCAGATATTTTTTGCCATAGTTATTGGGATTTATTTTTTAAATTTGTTAAAAAGTCAGCAGGGAAGCAAAGTTGCTGTTGACAGAGAATCCCGAAAAGAAATGGAAAAACTGCAAAAGATGAGGCAGATTTCCCTTACAGAGCCTTTGGCAGAAAAAACCAGGCCTTCAACTTTTAACGAAATCGTCGGTCAATCTGATGGTTTGAAGGCTTTGCGAGCAGCACTTTGCGGACCGAATCCACAGCATGTGATATTATACGGTCCTCCGGGGATCGGTAAAACCGCCGCAGCAAGGCTGGTTCTTGAAGAAGCCAAAAAGACTCTAGGTTCTCCCTTTGGGCCTGAGGCGAAGCTCACTGAAGTGGATGCTACGATTGCAAGGTTCGATGAGAGGGGAATTGCCGATCCGCTTATAGGATCGGTTCACGATCCGATTTATCAAGGCGCAGGGCCACTTGGCGTCGCCGGAGTACCCCAACCCAAGCCCGGTGCTGTCACAAAGGCCCATGGGGGAGTACTGTTTATTGATGAAATAGGAGAACTTCACCCGATTCAAATGAACAAACTTTTAAAGGTGTTGGAAGACCGCAAGGTTTTTTTGGAAAGTGCATACTATAGCAGTGAAGATCTGAATATACCACGGCATATTCATGAAATTTTTGAAAAAGGCCTACCGGCCGATTTTAGGCTCATTGGTGCCACTACTAGAAATCCCGAAGAAATACCACCGGCTGTACGTTCCCGCTGTCTCGAAATATTTTTCAAACCACTGTCGCCTGAGGATATTGGCATTATTACCAGGAACGCGGTAAATAAAATAGAATTTGAGATTGATGAATTATCAATTAGCACTATCAAAAAATATGCCAATAATGGCAGAGAGTCAGTAAATATTATTCAGATGGCGGCGGGGTTGGCCACTGCTGAAAACAGAAAGAGAATCGAGGCAAGAGATGTGGAATGGGTAATAAACAGCGGTCAATATACTCCTAGGCCGGAAAAGAAGATAAACCCCATGCCACAAATCGGTCTAGCTAATGGTCTTGCAGTATATGGTCCCAATATGGGTATTCTTTTGGAGATAGAATCAACTGCTATTAAAACTGAAAAGGGTGAAGGCACTTTATCAGTTACGGGTGTGGTAGAAGAAGAGGAAATGGGTGGGAATGCTCATCGCCTGAAGAGGAGGGGTACGGCTCGAGGGTCTGTAGACAATGTAATGACGGTAATCAGAAAATACTTGGGTTTAGATCCCCGTGACTATGATATCCATCTGAATTTCCCAGGCGGGATACCGATGGATGGGCCTTCAGCTGGAGTAACCATCGCCGTTTCTGTCTATTCATCTATAAAGAATTTACCCGTTGATAATTACGTTGCTATGACAGGAGAACTGTCGGTGCGTGGCTATGTAAAGCCAATTGGTGGTGTTTTACCTAAAATAGAAGCTGCAAGAAGAGCTGGTGTCAAGACTGTGATAATCCCGAAAGAAAACTGGCAGGATATTTTCAAAACTTTTGACCTGAACATTATTGCTGTCGACCGAATTGAAGAGGTGATAGAACATGTAATATATTCGTTCAAACAAGAAGTGAAAAATAATACCGTTTCAGTTTAAGCATTAAAAAATGGTAATGGAAGGATTTAATAAAGTTATATCGAATAAATAAAATATGAAGATAATCGGTCGTTTTATCAAAGACCGGTAATGAGGGGGGATATAGTGGGGAAAAACGGAACAAATCGAACAATTCCACTGTTGCCGCTTCGCGGATTACTGGTGTTTCCAAATATGGTTTTGCATTTTGATGTGGGAAGGGATAAATCAATTGGAGCACTTGAAGAAGCCATGGTGGCGGATCAAAAAATACTGCTTGTAGCTCAAAAGGATGCAAAAGTGGATTTTCCAAACAGAAGAGAGATTTATACTACCGGCACAGTGGCTAAAATAAAACAGCTTTTAAAAATGCCCCAAGATACGATAAGAGTACTAATTGAAGGCCTAAACCGGGCTATAATTGAAAATTACATCCAGATAGAACCTTTTTTTGAGGTGGAAATAAGGGAAGTTTCTGAGAGTGAAGAAAAAGCAGACACCGAAGAGGAAGCTCTTATGAGGAGTATACTTAGCCTGTTTGAGCATTACATGGGTTTAACGAAAAAATTGCCACCGGATATTATCATTTCTTTAAATAATGTAACAAACCCGGGGCGTTTTGCCGATATTGTAGCATCTCATTTAGCTATAAAAGTTGAAGATAAACAGAGAATACTAGAAACACTTTCATTTAAAAAACGGTTGGAAGTTCTTTTTCAAATTGTATTACAGGAAATAGAAATACTGGAAATCGAAAAGAAAATAAATTTTAGGGTAAAAAAACAAATAGAAAAAAACCAAAAAGAGTTTTATTTAAGAGAACAGATGAAAGCCATTCAAAGGGAATTAGGACAACAGGATGAAAGGATTGCAGAAGCTGACGAATATCGAGAAAAGGTTCAAGCTCTTAATGTTGCAAAAGAGTTGGAAGAAAAAATGCTAAAAGAAGTTGAGCGACTGGGGAAAATGCCACCCGCTGCAGCTGAGCTTTCCGTCATCAGGACATATTTAGATTGGCTTGTATCTCTTCCCTGGAATGTGGCTACTGAGGACAGCATAGATATAAAAAAGGCAGAAGGAATTTTAGATGAGGATCATTATGGTTTGACCAAAGTTAAAGAAAGGATTTTAGAGTTTCTTGCAGTGCGGAAATTGTCGGGGAGAATAAAAGGGCCAATACTATGTTTTGTCGGACCTCCGGGAGTTGGGAAAACATCTCTCGCTCGGTCGGTTGCCCGAGCTATGGACCGAAAATTTGTAAGAGTATCTCTGGGTGGTGTCAGAGATGAAGCGGAAATCCGCGGGCATAGAAGAACTTATGTAGGCTCCATGCCCGGCAGAATAATTCAGGGCATACGGCAAGCCGGCTCGCAAAACCCCGTTTTTTTGTTGGATGAGATAGATAAAATGAACGCCGATTTTAGAGGCGATCCTTCTTCAGCGCTGTTGGAAGTGCTGGATCCAGAACAAAACAATAGTTTTTCGGATCACTATATTGAACTTCCTTTCGACCTATCAAGGGTATTGTTTATTACAACTGCAAATACTTTACACAATATTCCACGGCCTCTTTTAGACCGAATGGAAACCGTCACCATTCCCGGATATACTGAAGATGAAAAACTGGAGATAGCCAAGCGTCATCTTATTCCTAAACAACTTAAAGAACATGGTCTTACTTCAACAGGTGTGACTTTTAACAATGATTCTCTGATTCAGATTATAAGGAGTTATACTCGAGAAGCCGGTGTCCGAAACCTTGAGAGACAGATTGCCAATATCTGTCGCAAAGTAGTTCGAGCGGTGGTAGAAGGGGAAAAGACCACCATAGATATAGATTCAGGGATGGTTGAGAAATTCTTGGGAGTGCCACGTTATCACTACGGTATACTGGAAAAACAAGATTTAATAGGTGTGGCTACAGGCCTTGCTTGGACAGAGATCGGTGGAGATATTTTAAATATAGAAGTTTCGGTTATGAACGGAGAAGGTAAATTAATACTTACCGGAAAATTGGGTGATGTCATGCAAGAATCAGCTCATGCCAGTTACAGTTATGTAAGATCTAAAGCGCATACACTCAATATCGATGAAGATTTTCATAAAAAACATGACATACACATTCATGTTCCCGAAGGGGCAATACCCAAAGACGGACCTTCTGCCGGAATCACAATCACATGTGCGCTTATTTCAGCACTCTCCGCACGACCGGTGGACAGAACCGTGGCAATGACCGGAGAAATCACCCTACGTGGCAGAATCCTTCCGGTGGGGGGTATCAAGGAAAAGGTGCTGGCCGCCCACCGAGCTGGGATAAAGACCCTTATTCTACCTGAAGAAAATACCAAAGATTTGCAAGAAGTCCCGCAAAAAATAAAAAACGACCTTTGTTTCATATTTGTAAATACTATGGATGATGTAATAGAAAAAGCACTTAAACCTCTACCCAAAGAATCGGTTAATCTGGGAAAAAGTGATTTTGAGCATCCCAATTTTTACACATCGTAATTTCAAATCAAAACAAAGAGCTGTTGCAAATAAGCTTGCAGCAGCTCTAACTTTTATCAGAATTCTTCACAATTATAAAACTACCTACATAAAATATATTAGATTAATGATTAATCCTGCGCTGGCGACAAAAACCTTACTCTTAAGGAGGGATGCAGCCTTGATAAGATATATAGTACGTCCGGGAGATACACTGACGTTGCTTGCAGCAAGATATGGCACTACTGTTGTAGCAATTATGGAAGCAAATAACTTGGCAAATGCTGATTTGATTTTTGTGGGGCAAGTGTTATTAATTCCGGTTCCGGGTCCGACCCCACCGCCTGTTCCGCCGGAGTGTCCACCCTGCCCACCGTGTCCACCGTGTCCACCTACCCCACCGCCTCCAACACCGCCACCGGTAAGGCCGGTTGTTACACGAACATTTGACGGTGTTCAGTTTACTCTTTCCCTCAATAAAAGCGTGTACGAGATCGGAGAATCAATTATAATACGACTTCGAAAGAAAAATATATTGACGGTACCGCTTACTCTTACTTATAGAACATCACAAAAGGTTGACTTTAGGGTAACCCGTGATGACAGGTTAATATGGCAGTGGTCGCAAGGCAGATTTTTTACCCCGGCTACAACCACTGATAGATTTCAACCTGGGGAGGAAAAGGTTTATCGTGAGGTATGGGATCAAAGAGCCGACGGCATCATTACCAGGCCCGGTCTTTATAGGATAACGGGGTGGAATTTGGCTACACCTAGTATTAGACTGATTCTTGATTTTAGAATAATAGCATAATAGACTGAAAAACAAAACAATATTATATAAGGGGCGAATTCGGATACTCGGTCGTCCCTGTTTTATATAAAAAATACAGATATGTAAAAATAGGACAAGACATAAATTTTAGTATTTTTCTTTTGTCGCGTACATTGCGAAAACCGGTGATTTCATATATAATAAAAAATGATTAGCAAAAAAGACAAGAGAGGAGATTGTCCATGATGGTCGTTTTTGACCCTGGAGTGCAGCATAGAATTATGGTCTGTGTAACACCCCAAAAAAGTTGTGAAAGGTTGATAGAAAGAGGTGCTACCAGGGCAAGAGAGATAGACGGCCAATTTGTAGTAATCTATGTAAATAAAAAACAAGATCTTAATCGGGAATTAAAAGTGCACAAGATTTTACTGGAATTATTTGAATTAGCGAAAAATTTAGGAGGAACCGTTTCTATACTATCAGGAGAAAAAGTTTATGACACCTTGGCGGATTTTTCCAAGAAAAACAAAATAACTCATATAGTAGTCGGTAAATCCTTGCGCTCAGCCTTTGACATTCAAAAACACGGTGAAGTTATCAACCCTCTTATAAAAGCAGTGGAGAAAAACGGTATAATGGTGGAAGTTGTAGATTAGCGAAAGGATTAGTTGAGGGGGATAGTTGTGAAAGGTCTTTGGGATTTTCTTTACTACAAAGACAAACGGTTATTTGTATATATCAATAAAAGAATAAAGTGTAGAATATTGGATGAGTTTATGCCACGAATTACACATTTGGGTGGGGTTAGCTTTATCGTTTTGACATGCCTTTTTCTATATTTATTCGGCCAAAGTGAGGCAAAGACAGCCGCTACAGAAGCCTTTGTCACTATAACGGGCAGCCAGGGAATAGTTCAGCTTTTCAAAAATACCATAACCCGGAAAAGACCTTATTTAGTATTGCCCGAAGTTAATACCTTCTGGCGAAAGCTTTTAAAAGATTATTCTTTTCCATCGGGCCATACCACTGCCGGTTTTTCGCTGGCTGCAACTCTAGCAATACATTTTCCCGCTTATAGTCTTGTTTCATACTTTCTAGCTACAATGGTCGGAGTGTCTCGGGTATATACAGGTATGCACTATCCTTCGGATGTACTAAGTGGAGCTTTTTTAGGAACAGGGTTTGCTATTTTAACACAGATTATAAAAGGATTGGTGATATAATTAAACAGCCGTAAGGCTGTATTTTATAGTATTATTGTAAAAAAAGGATTTAACCACTTAAAAGTGGAATACAGTATTTAAATGCCCGTAGATAAACAGCCGTATAAAGATTGGAGGAGTACATAAATATGGATATGGAAGAAATTATTACAGCCAATGAGAACCGACTGCTGGAGGCTACCGGTGAAATATTAAAAATAAAAAGCGTAAAAGATGCCCCCCTCCCCAAAATGCCTTTTGGTGAAGGACCTGCAGCAGCTCTGCAGTACGCCTTAAATCTTGCCAACAGTTTCGGTCTTAGGACAAAAAATCTGGAAAACTACGCTGGATGGGCTGAGTGGGGTGAAGGTGATGAGATGATCGGAATATTAGTGCATCTTGACGTAGTTCCGGAAGGCAGCGGCTGGACTTATCCGCCTTATGCCGGTGAAATTCATGAGGGTAAGATATACGGCAGAGGTGCGATTGATGATAAAGGCCCTGCAATGGCGGCATTATTTGCACTTAAATCCCTTAAAGATGCCGGAGTTAAATTAAATAGAAGGGTTAGAGTTATTTTTGGCACTGATGAAGAAAGCGACTCTAAATGCATGGAATATTATCTCGAGCATGATGAAGCTCCGACCATGGGTTTTTCACCTGATGCCAATTACCCAATTATTAACGGTGAGAAGGGAATTCTGGCTTTTTCCTTTACTACTTCTTTTACTTCTAAAAATGAGGAATGCGATGTTAGGATATTATCATTTAAAGGCGGTCATCGCCATAATATGGTTCCAGATTATGCAAAGGCGCATCTTTTGGGCGATACGGCTGAAATAAAAAATGTAGTCAAGAATGCTCAGCAGACAATGCCGGAGGATTTTAAAATAGAGCATTGTGATGATGATGAAATAATAATAAAGTCTTATGGCATATCCGCCCACGCTAGTACTCCGGAGAAAGGCAAAAATGCAGCTATGTTGCTTGCAAAACTTTTGGGCAAGATAAAACTTGCTGAGCCAGAGCGGAATTTTTTGAGTTTTATAAACGATATGATAGGCCTGGATACTACCGGTAAAGGCTTGGGTGTTGATTTTGAAGATGAAGTTTCCGGTCCACTGAGCTTGAACGTGGGTATCGTAGAATTAGATCAAAGTAAAGCTGCTGTTACCGTAGACATTCGCTATCCCATTAAATACACGGGAGAGCAGATATTAAAACGAATAAGGGAAAACATTCCGGAATCTATAAGCATCGAAAATGTCTCTGATAACAAACCACATTATGTTTCTGAAGATAATCTAATGATACAAAAGTTGAAAGAGGCATACGAAAAGGTTACCGGTAAGCAAGCCTACTGCTTTTCCATCGGCGGTGGAACTTATGCAAGAATGTTTGATGATTGTGTAGCTTTTGGTCCGACTTTTCCGGGCAAGCCGGATCTTGCCCATCATACAAATGAGTATATTGAAATAAAAGACCTTATGCAAAATTTAAGGATTTATACATATGTTTTGAAAGAATTGGCCAAATAGTGAAAAGGTATAAAATAAAAGTTGCCAAGTTATAAATTAGTATGATTTTCGCAACTTACTTAAGGAGGGGTCCGGTGTGGAACTAAAAAAATTAAAAGACCCTTATGTCAATAGGCTGTTTGATGCCATATTACTTTTAAAAAATCGTGAAGATTGTTATCGTTTCTTTGAAGACATATGTACTATAGGCGAGGTTCAGTCTATGGCCCAGCGGTTGCAGGTGGCTGAAATGCTAAAAGAAGGCCGAACATATACTGATATTGCACAAGCTACGGGAGCCAGCACTGCCACCATAAGTCGGGTCAAGCGTTTTTTGAATTACGGTGCCAATGGATATAATATAATCATAGAGAGACTTGCAAAAACGAACCAACAGGAAGATTAGCGTGGTCTCCACGCTTCTTTTTGTTTCAGGAGGTTTCCAATGAATTTTTTGGATAATTTAAATTCACAACAGAAAAAGGCTGTAACACATCCGGCGGGGCCACTTCTTGTGCTGGCAGGGGCAGGCAGCGGCAAAACCCGTGTTCTAACGTACCGTATGGCCTATTTGATAAAAAACCTAGGTGTAAATCCTAAAAATATAATAGCTATTACTTTTACTAATAAAGCTGCCAAAGAAATGAAAGACAGGATAAAGGGGCTGCTTGTGGGTACTTCCGATATACTTGTCAGCACCTTTCACTCGGCTTGTGTAAGATTTTTACGTATAGATATTAATAAGCTAGGCTATAACAGGAATTTTATTATATTTGATACACAGGACCAGCAAGTGCTGATTAAAGAATGCCTTAAAACTTTAAACATAGATGATAAAAAGTTTGCTCCGGCTACGGTTTTAAACTATATAGGGCGGGCAAAGGATCGACTGTTTCCACCTATAAAATGCCTTGACAGTGCTAAGGACATCAGAGAAAAGACAATGGCTAGGATATACGAACTATATCAAAAACGACTGCAAGAAAGCAACGCATTGGATTTTGATGATATTATCATGAAGACGGTGCAGCTGTTTAAGGAATTTCCACCCATCCTTTCTTACTATCAAAATCGTTTTTTACATATCCTGGTAGATGAGTATCAGGACACCAATATGGCCCAGTACGAACTTGTAAGAATGATGGCGGCAAAACATCAAAATTTATGCGTAGTAGGCGATGATGATCAAAGCATATACAGTTTCAGAGGTGCCGATATTCGAAACATACTGGAGTTTGAACAGGACTTTCCAGATGCTACGGTGATTCGCCTAGAACAAAACTACCGTTCCACTCAAAACATATTAAATGCTGCCAATGATGTGATTGATCATAATTTTGGTCGTAAGAAGAAGACACTTTGGACCGACAATGGTGAAGGTGACAAAATAAATCTGGTTTCCTTGGAGGATGAGCGCCAGGAAGCATATTTTATTGCCCGGGAAATTAATGATAGAGTTTTTAGGGATAATATCAGTTATAAAGATATAGCAGTGCTTTACCGGACCAATGCTCAGTCCAGAGTACTGGAAGAAGCAATGGTAAAAACAGGGCTGCCTTATAAAGTAATAGGGGGACTAAGGTTTTACCAACGCAAGGAAATAAAGGATATTTTATCCTATATGCGGGTTATAGCTAACCCCTCCGATGATGTTAGTCTTACGCGGATTATAAATGTCCCTCGTAGGGGTATTGGGAATGCTACGATAAATAAACTTAGAGCAGCAGCTGAGGAAAAACACCGGAGCATTTTTGATATAATAACAAATATGGAGGATTTGGCATTATCTTCATCATTTAAAAACAAACTTCAAAAGTTTCACCAAATGATGGAAACTTTCATGAAAATGTCAAAGACCACGACTATACCGGATTTGATGAATTATATTCTTGAAGAAACCGGGTACATGGCAGAGCTTGCCAATGAAAATACAACCGAAGCTTTAAGCCGCATGGAAAACCTTCAGGAAATGATAGGTGCAGCAATGGAATTCGAACAAAGGTCTTCCGGAGCCGGCCTGGAAGATTTTCTTACGGAACTGGCTTTGGTGTCCGATGTGGATGATATGGAGGAACAAGAACAGGCCGTTGTACTGATGACTTTACACAGTGCCAAAGGCCTTGAGTTTCCAATAGTATTTTTGACAGGTATGGACGAAGGCATCTTCCCCCATTCCCGTTCACTGTTAGATGACAATCAGTTGGAAGAAGAGCGACGGCTGTGCTATGTAGGTATTACGCGAGCACGAAAAAAACTTTATATGACCAGAGCCTGGCAGAGAAGTATCTATGGAAACACATCATATTATAGGTCTTCTAGGTTTTTAAATGAAATTTCTCCGGAATTTATAATAGAAACATCTTATGGTATAAATAACAATGTGGTTTCCACAAGACTTGAGCCTAAAGGCCTTAAAAATGAAGAAATACCCTCCCGGAATAGTAACCCCTTCGGTTCCGTAGGCCCCGGTGATAGGATAAGGCATTCAAAATGGGGTGAAGGTACGGTTATCGACATAGACGGCATCGATGAGGAAGCCCAGATTTCCATAAATTTTCCTTCAGTAGGGGAAAAGCATCTGATACTAAAGTATGCACCTATAGTTAAGATTTAGAGGTAATTATGGTAATCAATAATATGATACCGGTGTAGAAAGTTACTCCGATGAAGACAACGGCACTTCTCCCTCAAGTAGGGTGCGGTCTTGACCACTCATTCAGAACGGTTAAGACCGGGTCATACAACACAAAAGCTTGCGGCAGTTCGGCGTCCTGCCGAGTGCCTGAAAGCCTAGTCCTGTACGCTACCCCTGCTACGCTGGCCCCTTGTAGGGGCGGTCTTTGACCGCCCGCTTTAAATAACAGGCTTTGTTTAAAAGGAGTTGCTTACCGTCATCTTCACCTCAGAATAGTTTCCATATCGGAATCAATTATACATAAAAATACCTGAAGGAAGGGTGAAACTTTTGGACCTAGTTCAAGCACAAACCCGCATAAAAGTGTTAAGAGAAGTAATTATCCATCATAATCGGCAATATTATGTATTGGACAACCCTGAAATATCAGATGCAGAGTATGACAAACTGATGAGAGAACTCATAACCCTTGAAAGCCGGTTTCCTGAGCTTATCACACCTGATTCTCCTACTCAGCGCATAGGAGGCAAGCCGTTGGAGGCCTTCAAGCGGGTTACTCACCGAGAAAGCATGATAAGCCTTGCCGATGCTTTCAGTGAAGGAGACCTTCGAGATTTTCACCGTCGGGTTACGGAAGCCATAGGTAACCAAGTTGAATATGTAGTTGAACTCAAGATTGATGGTCTGGCGATTTCACTCACTTATGAAAACGGTTTTTTAGTTACAGCGGCTACCCGGGGCGATGGTGTAGTAGGAGAAGATGTTACTCAAAACGTAAAGACCATCAGGAGTGTCCCGTTGTGCCTAGATGTGCCTTTAGGTGAAATTCCAACCCTAATGGAAGTAAGGGGAGAGATATACCTTCCAAAGGAAGGGTTTCAAAAACTCAATCAAGAGCGAGAAGACATGGAACTTGTGCCTTTTGCTAATCCCCGCAATGCGGCGGCCGGTTCTATTCGGCAGCTTGATCCGAAAATTGCTGCCAAAAGGCCCTTATCGACCTTTATGTATGCCATAGGGCATGTGGAAGAAAGCAGATTCAACACCCACTATGAGGTGCTGGAGTTTTATAAGGCTTGTGGGTTTAGGGTAAATTCCCATGTCAAGTTGTTTGATAATTTCGATGATGTAATAGATTACTGCATGAGCTGGAGAGAAAAGCGAGACTTGCTGCCCTATGAAATTGACGGGATGGTAATAAAGGTGAACTCACTTCAGTTTCAAAGGATGTTGGGCTCTACCGCTAAGAATCCCCGCTGGGCCATTGCCTATAAATTTCCTGCTGAACAGCAGATATCAGTCATAGAAGATATAATCATCAGTGTTGGAAGAACGGGTGTTTTGACTCCCAATGCCGTTCTAACTCCAGTTAGGATAGCCGGGTCTACCGTCAGCAGGGCAACCCTTCATAATGAAGACTATATAAAAGAAAAGGATATTCACATTGGAGACAGTGTCATTGTACAAAAAGCCGGGGATATTATTCCGGAAGTGGTAGAAGTGATGAAAGAAAAGCGAACGGGAAATGAAACTGAGTTTAAAATGCCCCGCCGTTGTCCAGAGTGTGGAGCTGAAACCATCAGGGTTCCCGGAGAATCGGCATATCGCTGTACCGGTGTGTCATGCCCCGCTCAGATAAGAAGGAGCATAATACACTTTGCCTCCAGAGATGCCATGGATATAAGAGGTTTGGGTCCTGCAGTGGTCTCGCTGCTGTTGTCAGCGGGACTTATTAAAGATGCTTCCGATATATATTTTCTGAAGAGAGAAGACCTAATTCCCCTAGAACGTATGGGTGAAAAGTCAGCGGACAATTTGCTTAAAGCTATAGGAAACAGTAAGAAACAGCCTTTAAATCGACTGATTTTTGCATTAGGTATACCTTTCATCGGCTCCAAGGCCGGTGCGGTTCTTGCCCAAGCACTCGGTACCATGGAAAAACTGCAGACGGCTACTTATGATGAACTAATAAAGATACCGGAAATCGGCGATAAAATGGCGGAAAGCATTGTAACCTTCTTCAAGCAGGAACAGACAAAAAAATTGCTTTCACGTTTAAAAGCTGCAGGGCTAAATTTTAAAGCCCAAGAGGATAAAGGTGGCTTAAAGCCACTGGAGAATCTTACTTTTGTCCTGACGGGAACCCTGGAAAAATACAGCCGCCATGAGGCCCAAGAGCTTATTGAAAACCTAGGAGGCCGAGTAACCGGTAGTGTCAGTAAAAAAACAGATTATGTAGTATCCGGCAAAGATCCGGGATCAAAATATGAAAAAGCCATGAAACTAGGTATAAAAATATTAAGTGAAGAGGAATTTGAGGAATTGATTTCCATGGAAAAATAATCTTAAATAATTCGAATTTCACATGACCTCATACATTTTGTTGTATAAGGTCTTTTTATATTTAAAAAAGCAACTCTTATGCAAATGGAAGGATTTGTGGCATATATTGAGAATAGAAGTAATAGAATAATAATAAACTTTAGAGAAGTAACTAACCACAAAACCTTCCAAAATAATGGCATAAATGTTGCATATATTGTGAGTGAGGGGTGAAGCTATGCAAGACCATCTAATAAAGCTGATTGAAACCGAGGACAAGAAAAACCCTTATACCGATGAACAGTTAGCTGAAATGTTGGATTCTCGAAGAGATGCAGTAACTGTTTTAAGGGGTGAATTAAACATCCCGGATTCAAGAGAACGGCGCAAGCCCCATCTTGTAAAAGAAATTAAGGAAATCATCTTAAGAAATCCGGAAATGTCAAACCGACAACTAACGAGAGCTATTAAAGAACTGGGCTTTGATGTATCAAGATATCTTATATCTCAGATCACTAAAGAGATTAAAGGAAAGATGTCGGATACAGATATAATAAAAAGCAATACTGAACCTTTAGATGATTTAAGCAAGGAAACGAATTTAAACTTACAGAATATATCAAAACATCCTGCACAACTAACCGCTTTTAACAGAATCATCGGTTTTAATGGAAGCCTAAAACCTCAGATTCAACAGGCGAAAGCTGCAATATTGTATCCTCCCCACGGGCTTCACACTTTAATTTTAGGCCCTACCGGAGTAGGGAAAAGCAATTTGGCTGAAGCTATGTACGATTATGCCCTTGAAATCGAAACCCTTCCCGATGCCGCTCCTTTTGTTATTTTCAACTGTGCGGATTATGCTGAAAATCCACAGTTATTGCTATCACAGCTCTTTGGGCATGTAAAAGGAGCTTACACCGGTGCTGTTGCATCAAAAGAGGGGCTGGTGGAAAAAGCTGATGGCGGAATACTGTTTTTAGATGAGGTTCATCGCTTGCCTCCCGAAGGTCAGGAACTGCTGTATTTTTTGATGGACAAGGGGAAATTTCGTCGCATGGGAGAAACAGAAACAGAGAGGGCTGCAAGTGTCTTGATTATTGCAGCAACTACCGAAGATATAGAATCATCCTTGCTTTTAACTTTTCGTCGAAGAATACCAATGATCATAGAGCTTTCACCTTTGTCAGTGAGGCCTCTCGATGAGAGATACCATATAATAAAGAATTTTTTCAATAAGGAAGCCGATAGAATAGGGGTCAGGGTGAAAGTAACACAAGAAGCATTAAGAGCTCTTTTACTCTATAATTGTCCCGGAAATGTAGGGCAACTGAGAAGTGATATTCAAGTTGCATGTGCTCGAGGTTTTTTGACTTATGTAGGTGGCCAAAAAGATTATGTAGAAGTTGACTTGATAGATTTACCGGTCCATGTTCGAAGGGGACTGCTAAAAATACAAAATCGCAAACCTGAGGTTGAAAGTTTTCTCAAGGGAGACTTAACTGCAAGGCCCGGTCAAATCGATATTAAAATTGAACCTAAAGAAGATCTCTATACATTACCGCGAGAAATATATCAGTATATTGAAGAGCGGTATCAAGAACTCGAGTTACAGGGCTTGAATCAAGTTGTAATAAACAGGGTAATCGGCGGAGAATTAGAAATAAAATTCCAACAGTTGATAAAACAAGTGGAAACCAGCCATCAAACTTTAGCGAAACAAGACCTGGTGGGCATAGTAGGGCAAAATATTGTTGACATGGCAGAAAAAGTAACAAAAATTGCAGAAAAGCGGCTTGGGAAAATAGATAATTACCTTTTTTACTGTCTTGCAATACATTTAAGTGCAACTCTGGAAAGAATTCAGCAAGGAAAACCCATAGTAAATCCGCAGTTGGATAAAGTTATGAGGGAATATAAATTGGAATACAATGTGGCCACAGAAATGGTCAAACATATTGAAGTTTTATCAGGGTATAAAATACCACAGGATGAGATTGGATTCATTGCCATGTACCTTAGGACAATAACAAGGCCATCTGATGTAAAACGTGAAAGGGTGGGAGTAATAGTGCTTTCTCACGGCCGGGTGGCTCAAGGTATGGCAGAGGTCGCAAACCGACTGCTAGGTGTAAATCACGCCGTAGGGATAGAAATGTCCTTAGATGAAAAACCAGAATCAGCTCTTCAAAGGACTATCGAGGTTGTATATAAAATAGATGAAGGCAAGGGTGTCTTGCTTTTGGTGGACATGGGCTCATTAATTACTTTTGGCGAAATAATCACCAGAAAAACCGGTATACCTACAAAAACCGTCGGAAGGGTTGATACAGTCATGGTTTTAGAAGCTGTCAGACGGGCTATTCTGCCCGATACTAACTTGGATGAAATTGTGGCAAGTATAGATAAAGACAAAGTAGGTCTTGGAAGATTCATACCTTCCAAGATCTCAAAAAATAAAAAAATTATAGTCACTTTATGTATTACCGGGGAAGGAACTGCTATAAGGATAAAAAGACTTATCGAAAAAATGATACCGGGGATTCAGGAAAAAGTCGAAATTATTCCCGTAGGAGTCGTGGGCGACGAAGACATATCAGCGAAAATAGAACAGATTAAAGAAAAACATTCAGTTGCAGCAATTGTAGGAACAATTGACCCTAAAGATATTTCTATACCTTTTATTGCAGTAGAGGAAATAATTGATGGTACCGCCGTAGAAAAATTGCAAAACATTATTTGTATTGAATCCCCTGTAAATGTATTTAAGAGTAATGATATTTTTGAATTACCTTTGACTAAAGTAATTTATGAGGAACTTATTATGGTTAAGCCTAATTATCAAACCAAGAACGAGGTGTTAGACGGTCTTGCTAAACTTTTAATAAAAGGTGGGTTTGTGAAAGAAGGCTTTTTGCTTGATGTATACAAACGGGAACTTATGGGGCCAACGTTAATAGATGGTCAGCTTGCTATACCTCATGGGAATCCAGGAAATGTTATAAAATCAGCTATAGCCATAGCAATACTTGAAAAACCTTTAATATGGTCGGAAGGAA